>SBGC01000143.1 GCA_006226985.1 Bacillota bacterium
CTCCTCTCTTAAATATTTTAACATAAATATTTTTTATGTTATAATAAATGGCGAAAAGAGGGATATCTATGCAGTTAGTCATGGTGAGACATGGACAAACAGATTACAATGCAAAACGATTAGTTCAGGGTAGAATCAATAATCCGCTCAATCAGCATGGTAAAAAACAAGCACGTGAATTAGCATCCATTTTTATAGATCGAGATGAGACTTTTGATTATATTTTGAGTTCACCATTATCAAGAGCACTTGAGACAGCAGATATTATACGAAGAAAATTTAAAATGGATAAACCGATTATTGTTGATCATCAATTGATAGAAAGAGATTTTAATGAATTAGATGGATTAGCTGTTGAAGTAGCAATGCCCATCATTAAACAACCTGGTTACACGCATCCTGGTTATGAGATGGATGATGTACTCATTAAGCGCGTTACTAAAGCGATCTTACGTTTAGCAAAAAAGCATGCAAACGATAAAATCTTATGTGTCGTTCATTCGCATGTCATTAAAGCATTACTGGTTCACTATGATCCAACAACGTATTCATTTGCCGATTATTTCTTGCAAAACGGTGATACCATCTATTTTGAAGTCAGCGATAACTCCATCACATTTATCAAACACGAACATCATGTATAAAAAAAGAACTACGACTAGTTCTTTTTCTTTTTCTCAATCGGTTCATTAATGATTTTAAACATATAATCTGCCATTTCAGAAGTTGTTTTATCTTTGACAGTGTCATACTTAACAAGTGGATGAATAATGACTTCAATCTTTGTTTTTCTAAAGGGTGCGCGATGTTTAATATCTGTTGTACCTAAGATGGAAATGGGAAGTAAATCGGCTTGCGCTTTCGCAGCTACGCGATATGCTCCTGCACGCATAGCGACCATCTTTTCATCAGTGCGATCTTTAATGCCACCTTCTGGGAAAATCAACATAGCCATGCCGTCTTTAACAACTTTAATGGCTTCAACCATTGCTTTAGCGGTATTACGATCAGATGACCTATCAATCGGAAAAGCACCCATTGATTTTAGCCAAGATCCAATGATAGGCAACTTATATACACCCATCTTAGGGGTAAATGTTGTAGGTCTTTTAATGATTTCAAGAATGATGAAAGGATCTGCATAAGATTTATGATTACCGTAAATGGTTAAAACGCCATCATTTGGTACATTTTCTAACCCTGTTACTTTAATTCTTAGATTCATCATGAAATGATTATAGAAAAATGCGGTACTTCGAGTAACATAGTACTGATATTTATCGGTTACTTTTGTCATATTGTTATAGGGCAAGTGGAGTGCAAGTGTGAAAACAACCATTAATATCCCTAGACCATATCCTAAGATAAACCATAATGGAATTAACCATAAGATTCCAATCCAAAGATTCATAAAATAGATGGTTGCTGCAATGGTGAGTAAAAATATCAATGTAATCATGATGAAATCCTTTCGTAAACCGCAAAAATCAGTTCGTCTGTTAAATCTTTTTTAATAAGTTTAAATTGATTCAAATCAAATCGAGGAAAATATACATTTCCTTCATGTCTTTTTAAGACAAAGGTTATATAAAGTGTATGTGCATAAGGTAAACAAAGTTGATAAATCGTTTTTCCACCAATGACCATAATATCTTCCTCTGTATCTTTTAAAAATTGGAATAAATCTTTGACATGAATGGCATCAGGATAACTTGCATCATTGATGTTTGCGACATAGATCTTTCTAAAAGGTAATGGTTTTGTCTTATAATAGGATTTTAAACTGTGATATGTTAGATCACCCATTAAGACAGCTTCATTTTTGGTTAAATTTTTGAAATATGCCAAATCTTTTGGATAATGCCAAGGTAGCATGTTATCTTTACCGATGAGCCAATTCTCGTCCATTGCCCATATCATTTTAATCATACAGCCACCTTACCTTTGATTGCTGGATGTGGATGATAATCTTTGAGTTCAAAATCTTCAAATTTAAAATCAAAAAGAGATTTCACATGTGGATTGATGATCATGGTTGGAAGTTTCCGTGGCTCACGTGTTAATTGAAGTTCGACTTGTTCAAAATGATTTGAATAAATATGTGCATCACCTAATGTATGAACAAACTCACCGACCTCATATCCTGTTACTTGAGCAACCATCATGAGCAGTAAAGCATATGATGCAATATTAAATGGAACGCCTAAAAAGATGTCAGCACTTCGTTGATAAAGCTGGCATGACAATTTATTGTCAGCAACATAAAATTGAATGAGCGTGTGACATGGTGGTAACGCCATAGATTTGATTTCAGCAGGATTCCATGCACTTAAAATCATACGTCTTGAATGAGGATTGTTTTTAAGTTCATCTAAGATATACTGAATTTGATCGACACCATTAAAATTACGCCATTGTGCACCATAAACAGGACCTAAATCACCATGTTTTTGTGCAAAAATGACATCTGTCTTAATTTTTTCGACATATTGATCCATGGTTTCTCCATGAAAATCTTTACTTTTCTTAAATGTCTCATATGGCCAATCATTCCAAATACGAACGTCATGATCCACTAAGTATTTAATATTCGTGTCTCCATTAATAAACCACAATAATTCGTGAATAATTGACTTAAGATGCACTTTTTTTGTTGTGAGTAAAGGAAACCCTTCTTTTAAATCAAAGCGCATTTGATATCCAAATACGCTTTTTGTTCCTGTTTGTGTACGATCCATCTTAAATGTGCCATGTTCCAAAACATGGCGACATAAATCAAGATAAGGTTTCATAGTAAACCTCCAGTTATTTTGCGAGTTCGTATAAAGCTTCGGTATATATGATTGTTGCTAAGAGGAATTCATCAATACCAATAAATTCATTCTTTTGATGAATAAATGTTGGTTTATCGAGGAAATGTGGTCCAAAAGCTACACAGTTTGGCATCGCTCTTGCAAACGTTCCACCACCAATATTAATCGGTTTAGATTTAGTATCTCCTGTATGTTTTTGATAAACACCCATTAACGTTTTAATTAAATCAGAATTGGGATCTTTATATAATAAATGTTGATGTTTATCAAGCGTTGCAGTTGCTTCATAAACCTTCACTTCTTTTTGAATTTTCTTCATTACATCATCAAAATTAACACCATTGGGGTATCTTAAGTTTAGTTGAATTTGATATTTGCCATCTTTTGCAGTGATGACACCAAAGTTATTTGTCAAATCATCCATTTCATCATCATGATATGCAACACCAAGTTTTTTACCTCGATGATCATTGAGGAGTAAATTTTCAACAAGTTTAACTAATGATAAATCGACTTTTTGTTCAATGAAAAACTCAAATAGACGATCAATCGCGTTTTCTCCATATTCAGGTGTCGAGCCATGTGCACTCTTGCCAACAACTTTGATCAATGTATGACCATCTTCTATTTTTGCAGTACCTATATAATTTTTACTACTTAAAAACGCATGGAATGCACCCATATAATCTTTTGTTCCTGTGAGAACTGCAGATGCATAATCAGGAACCATGTTATCTCTAAATCCACCATGAATTTCTAAAATGTCTGGATGTTTAAATTCACCTTCAACAAAGATTCGTGTAATCCCTTTTTCAGCATAAATCAATGGGAAATCAGCATCAGGAATAAATCCTGAAACAGGCGTTTCTGGATAAACACTGAAATAATGTCTCACACATCTCCAAGCTGTTTCTTCATCGTTACCTAAAATGAGTTTGACTCTTTTTGAAAGTGGTAAATTTAGCTCTTTTAATATTTTTAATGCATAATAAGCCGCTATTGTTGGTCCTTTATCATCTTCAGTTCCACGACCATACATTTTACCATCATGGATTTCAGCTCCATAAGGAGGATATGTCCAGTCATTACCTGCTGGGACAACATCTAAATGTCCAATAATACCGACGAAATCTTTTTGTTTGCCATATTCGATGTGACCTGCATAACCATCAAGGTTTACGGTTTCAAATCCATCTCTTTCGCCTAGAGATAGCATATAATCTAATGCTTCTTTTGTTCCTTCTCCAAATGGTGCGCCTTTTCGATTTGGATCAAAGGTTGTGAGTTCAGAATTAATACGAATCAGTTTTTGTAAATCCTCAATTATAAGATCTTTTCTTTTTAATACTTCATTTTTAAAATTTATACTCATCATATCATCTCCCTTTTTTTATTTTAGCACAAATAAACACATCTTGCATGAGATGCCGTTATTTTTATAAAAATAAAACTAGTGAAGATGCCATTATGATCATACCAACGATTAAACCATAGATCGCTATATGATGTTCTCCGTGTTTTTCAGCTGTAGGTAAAAGTTCATCTAGTGAAATATACACCATAATGCCTGCAACCATCGAGAAGACTAATCCGAAAAGTGATTCTGATAGAAATGCTTGCAGTAAAAAGAAGCCAATGATTGCTCCAACAGGCTCAGCTAATCCGGATAAAAATGTATATAGAAACGCTTTTTTCTTTGATTTTGTCGCATGATAAATCGGTATTGAAACAGCAATGCCTTCTGGAATATTGTGAATCGCAATCGCTACTGCAATGGAAATCCCAATGGCTGGTGATTCAAGAGCTCCGATAAATGTTGCTAGTCCCTCTGGAAAATTATGGATCGCAATCGCAAGTGCTGAAAATAAGCCCATGCGTAAAAGTGTTTGTGATTCCTTATGTTCATATACAGTTAATTCATCTTGTTCATGTGGATTTTCAGCATGTGGAACTAAACGATCGATAAGTGCAATTAAAAACACACCGACAAAAAATCCTAAAGTTGTAAAAAGATAAGCTTGTTCTTTTGAATAAATTTCTGATAATGATGCAAAAGCTTTTGGAAATATCTCAATAAAAGAGACATAAATCATCACACCAGCTGATAATCCAAGTGCAAATGCTAAAAACTTTTTTGAAGCTGCTTTTTTGTGGAAAGCGATAATTCCTCCAATGGATGTTGATAACCCCGCAAAAAGTGTCAGTAAAAATGGTAATACATAGATACTCATACATAATCTCCTTTCAAGTTGCTCTCATATATTAAGGTATGCCTTAATTTTTACTTAAGTGTATCATGATATAATTAGAAAGTCAAATGAAAGGATTTATTCACTAAAAAAAACACAACAACTAAGGTTGCTGTGTTCTAATTCTTATATTGCCTGTTGATGATGAAGCCTTAATTGAGATATCACCTGTTGCAGTTGAATGTCTTGTTCCCTGACTTTGTCCATCAATGGTGATGTTTCCAACTGACACGATGAGATCATACTTTATGGTAACACCTGATAAATCATCATGGTTAAAGATGACGTTCCCTGTAGAAGTCCTTAAATCATAGGATAAAGCATTGGTATTTTCAACACTAATGTTATCTGTACTCGTTGTTGCTTTTATCGATGTTAAGATTTCCGAATCTTGAATATTAATATTTCCTGTTGAATTTCTTAGTTCTAATGCTTCAGCACTCACTTCATCAAGATAAATATTTCCTGTACTTGTTGAGCAATCGATTTGAACTGCACTAACATTTTCTAAACGAATATCACCTGTATCATTTGAAACATCGATTGTTGTTGAAATATCTGCATCGCTAAGTTCTATATTTCCAGTATCAGTTGATAGCTCAAGTGTCTCACTTTCAAACATAGTTGCTTCAACATCTCCAGTATCAGAAGATAATTTTACATCAACTAAAACCATACCACCCAAATCGAGATCGATATCTCCAACATGTGTATTAATTGATAAATTATCAATCATATCAAGTGGTATAAATAAATCAACTGTTCTGACTTCTCTTGAAGAAAATTTAAAATTAAACCCTGCAAAGAAACTGAACTTTCGTGTTTGTATAACGGATAACACACCATTTTCCTCACTAAATGTCCATGTATCATCTTCATGTTCATAATATGAAAAACTGATTTGTCCTGATTCAATGTAGGTAACATTGACATGACGATCATCAAATTCAAAATCGATCGTATCAATCTCTGTTGAGCTTTCATATCCTAACTCTTCTCCATAAGCTTCATCCTCATTAAAGAATCCACCAATAATTGGAATATTTAGTCCTCCAATAATCGAAATAACAATAAATAAGATACCAACTGACAATGTTATTAATATAATTTTATGTAACGTTTTCATAACTACTCACCTCGTTTAATAAAACCTGTAAATACTCTTAATAATTTGTTTGATAACCATATAACCCAACGTGATAGGTGGATAGCAAGTAACAATAACAAAGTAAATGTAACTATACCAATACCTAGGATTCCTAATTGATGAATAAATGATAAATCCGTCGTAAATAAATCAATGATATAAATGAATAACCCAAAGATACTACTGATTCCTATCGCTAAGCTTGCAATAAGAAATGAAAATGCAGTGATGATTAATGCAATATAAACGACGGCAAGTGGAATCAAAAGAGGTGTTGATAACATAAGTAAGATAATCTGTTTGGTACTCTTTGACCATACACGATACGATTTAACATCTCTTTTTTTAACCATTTCAGGAACCATATCTTTAATTAATTCCTTCATGTCGTAAGATGCTAAAACATCACTTTCCTTTTCACCTTTTTCTATACGCTCCTCAATCATTTCTTGATAATAAGCGATAATCTCATTGACTTCATCATCATAGAAATGCTTTTTTAATAATGCTCTAAATGTTTCGATCCAAGCTTTCATTTTTTTACTTTAATAAGATATCATAGATTTTTCGAATGTCTTCCCATTCATCCATAAATTCTGTGATATGCTTTTTCCCCTTCGTTGTGATTTGATAATACTTTCGATTTCTTCCTTGATACAATTCATTATACGTTTTAAGTTCTTCTTGTTTTTCTAATCGCCTTAAGATGGGATACAAGGTCGATTCACTCATTTCGATATAATCAGCTAGATCACTAACTATCTTATATCCGTAGGAATCTTCCTTCATTAAAATGGCTAAAACAAAGATTTCTAAAACGCCTTTTTTTACTTGTTGTTTCATAAAAACACCTCGTATACTACCTTTCGCCTTATATTATACAATGCATAGTATAAAATTGCAATAAAAAAAGTTCATTTTTCAGAACTTTCTTCAGATACTTTAGTATCATTTTTGCTTGAAGAGGATAAATAGCTGATTCTTTCAGCAATAACTTCAAGCATATTGAGTTTTCTTTCATCTGGTAAATCATATTTCCAGCTTTGAATTCTCGCTTTAACTGCAACCATGACACCCTTTGTACAATAAGGTTCAATCGCTGTTGCTAATCCCTCCCAAACTGAAATCTTAATGAAATCTGTATCATAATTTCCGTCAATATTTTTAAATGTTCGTTGAACAGCTAAAACAAATTCTGATACCTTTCTACCATCTTCTAAGATCTTTACTTCAGGATCACTCGTAAGTCTACCGACAAGTATGAGTTGATTTAACATAAATCCTCCTTTTTTTGTTTTAGTATAAAGGAGAAATCATTCAATCAAAAACGCACGAATTTAACATGATCCAGAACTCATTTAACTTATTGATATAGATTGTGTATTCATAAAAAAAAGCTATTAAATAAAGAATAGCAAATGAAGATTTTATAAAAAAAAGCCCTTATTTGGGCTTTTTGTAAATGAGTGTTGCAATATACTTTTTTTCAATTCTTTTGAGTGCTTTTTGAACATCTTCAAATGTCACCGACTGTAAAATAGGGACAACTTCAAAAAGTGATGACCCCATATGATAGTACTTACCATAAAGATATGCTTTCGTTTCTAGTGAGTTTAAGGCAAACACAAACTGTCCAAGATAGACTTTTTTATATCGTTCAAAAGCTATTTGATCCAAATCACCGATTGCATCATATACTAAATAATCTATAAGCATTTTTTTAAGTGCATAAACCTTTTTCGATTCTGCATAAATCATGATATATTCAGCTTGTTTTTCAAAGGTTGTATTGACATAAAAACTCGCATTAATATACTTTTTAGCAAGTAAACGCTCATACATCTCAGACGATGAACCAAGTAACATATTCAGTCCAAGAGATAAAGCCAATTCATTTTTAATCTGATCTTTTTTCATGTTTTTTAGAATTGGTAACTTAATACCTATCATGAGTTTATTTAAATTTAGATCTTTTGTTTCAACAACATGTTTTAAAACTAATCGTTTAGGTTCTTTAGGTAAAACAGTTTTTACGTGAGAAACTTGTTTGGGATGTTTTTCATCATATGCTTTAAAGAACGCCTTAATTTCCTTCAAATTCACTTTACCAGCTATGGTAATCAAACGGTTATCAACACGATAAAAACGCTCGTAGATGTGAAATAAAGTCTCTTTTGTGATCTCTTGAATGGACTCTAATGTTCCTCCAATATCATATCTGAGCGGATGAACATGATACATCATCTCCATGATGTGATTTTGCATGACAACATTTGGATCATCTAAATACATTTTTAACTCTTCAGCAATAATGCTTTGTTCTGATAAAACATTCTCATCAGTAAAATAAGGTGTATCCATCATGTCGAGTAAATGGGTAAGAGCTTCATTGACTTTTTGAGTTGCGATAAATAAATAGCTTGTTTGATTATAGGATGTCATCGCGTTCGCATCAACACCAAGTGATGTGAATTTTGAAAAAGCATCACCATCAGGCATAGCGAATATTTTGTGTTCTAGAAAGTGAGCAGTCCCATAAGGTGTATGAAAGATCTGTCCCTGATCTTTATAGGATAGATCCATCGCTCCAAAAGGAATGGATAATTCGACATATGTCGTATAATAAGGATCTTCTTTCGGTAAAATATGGACTTGCATGCCATTTTTTAGTTTAAGTTTATGGACTTTTTCACCAAAGTGACTATAAAGGATTGTTTTCATCTTGACCTCCATGGAGTACATAAATGGTGTCAAGCTTTAGTAAAGATGATACCTTTTTAATATCTTCTAATGTCACATGTTCGATATCGTTTAATCTTTTTTCAATCGAATCCGTATAACCTAAAAGATTTTCTAAGTAGAGTCTTTTGATATTAATCGATTGGTTATCTAGTGAACTCTTTAATTGGTGTGAAAAATATGATTTTGCATGTGTAAGTTCTTCTTCAGAAGGACCTTCTTGAATTATTTTTTCGATTTCATATTTGATCGCATCAATTGCTTTATCGATTTGATTTGTATCAACACCTGAGGATATCATCAAGACTCCGCGATAGGGATCATAACCTGATTGAATATCATAACATAGGCCTAAACGTTCACGAATTTCTAAAAACAACCTTGAATCTGGATACCCACCAATCATATCATCAAGCAAATTAGCTGCCATGTATAGCGGATTTCCTCTAAAAATAGGTATATGATAGCCCATTTTAATAATCGCTTGTTGCATGACTGTTTGTTCTCTTTTTTCAACGAGTGGTCTTAAATCTCTGAAAGTCGTTTCATACGTGAGTTCAAATGCTTCTTCAGGAAATCCTAAAGCGTTTAATTGAGTGATCTCTTCGTCTGAAAGATTCCCACTAACGATAAAACGCATATTATTTTTTAACAATGTGTTTACATAATAATCTTCTAACTTTTCTTTTGTCAATTTTTTAATGTCATCGTATGAACCCGATAATGGATAACCATAGGTATCGTTTTCAAAAAAGAGTTCATTAAATTTATGTAGCGCATATTGTCTTTTTTTATCAAAAAGTGTTTCCCACTGCTCAAGTAACATGCGTTTTTCTTCATTAAAAATGTCTTGGTCAAATGAGCTATGTTCATAAATGACTTTTTTAAAGACACTAAGTGCGTCTTGAAAAAGAGTTTGTGAACCAATAATTTTAGGGTCAACAAGCGTTAACGTAACACTGGCAATCGATAAATTGCCTAATCGTTCTAATTTCGGCTTAAAATAAGCACCATATAAATCTTCTAAAACAGTGCTCATATCTTTTTTTGATCTGATTGAATCTGTATGTGTTGTGAGTAGTCTAGGCAACAAAAAACGATAGACACTTTTTTCATTTTGATCTAAATCTGTGAAGAAAAGTGTCATTTGAATCGTTTTAAAATCATTTTTGATATAAAGCATTAGAGACTATTCAACGCAATTTCCATCATTTTTGTAAATGCTTCTTGTCGTTCTTTAGCGCTTGTTGCCTCATGGGTCACTAAAGAATCTGAAACAGTTAAAAGGCAAGCAGCTTTTTTCTTTAATGCTTTAGCATTTGCAAAGAGTGCAAAGGATTCCATTTCAACAGCATTTGCTTGATATTTTGCTTGAATGTCTTTCCATTCATCATGATTGATACGATAAAATACATCGCTTGAATGAATAATACTTGGTGTCATCTTAAATCCTAATTTATCAGCAGCTTTGATTAATCGATTATTTAACGATTTCGTTGCTGGTAATATTTTTCTGCTCGATACACCCATCGTTTTTGCATAAGATGATTCACTATATGCATCAGTCACTAAAACAACATCGTATAAGTTTAAATCTTTTGAATATGATCCGCATGAACCAATGCGTATAATTTGTTCAACATCATAAAAGTTAAAAAGTTCATATGAGTAAATACCAATACTTGGCATGCCCATACCTGAGCCCATAACAGTAACTTTTTTCTTATTAAAATAGCCAGTATAACCAAACATATTTCTAACGCCATTAATTTGAACAACTTTTGTTAAAAACGTTTCTGCAATATATTTTGCACGTAAAGGATCTCCAGGCATTAAAACTGTTTTAGCAATTAAATCTTTATTTTCGAGTTCAATATGAGGTGTTGGTATCATTTTCATTTCTCCTTTGTTTGATAATATCTATACCATTTGAAGTACCGATACGAGTTGCACCAGCTTCAATCATCTTTAAAGCATCATCATATGTTCTTACACCGCCAGAAGCTTTCACTTCAGCCTTGTTTCCAACAGTTTGTTTCATCAACTTAACATCTTCGACCTTCGCACCACCTGTACCAAAACCAGTTGATGTTTTGACAAATTGTGCACCACCTTGAACAACGAGTTCAGAAGCTTTCACAATTTCTTCTGGTGTTAAATAGCATGTTTCAATAATGACCTTAACACATCTACCTTGTGCTTTTTCGACGACGAGTTCGATTTCATGTAAGACTGTGTGATAATCTTTTGACTTGAGTGCGAAAACGTTAATAACCATATCGAGTTCATCAGCTCCATCATTAACGGCTTCCATGGCTTCAATCGCTTTGACTGCTGGTTTATGCGTGCCATGAGGAAAACCAATCACTGTACAAACCAATACATCGGTTTTTTTGAGTTGATTTTTTGCGTATTTAACCCAAATTGGGTTGACACAAACCGATTTGAAATCATATTCTTTAGCTTCTAAGATGAGTTGGTCAATTTGAGCTTTTGAAATGCTAGCACCTAGTTTTGTGTGGTCAATCATTTTATTTAATTGCATAATATTCTCCTTTTTTTTAGCATAAAAAACACGAAATCGTGTTTTTTAATCAAGTATTCTTTTCATACTTTCTTTTGTAAAAGTATGTGTGATTTTATTAAATTTGTGTTTCTTCATGACTTGATATATCTTCTTTGCTGTTTTTTTCTGCATAACCTTTGTTCCCTTAATAAAGCCAGGAACATCGAGTAGATACTTGTCAATCAGAGGATATAATTCTTCATAATCTATGACTTTAATTTCATTACCCACGCGATAGAATATAAAGTTAAGATACGGTGGAAACACTGTAAGCGTATGTTCTTTCCATTCGATGCCTAGCACTAAGTTTTTCTTTTCAGTTGATAGAAAATGGTATTTAGGCACATAGGTTTCTAAATCTTTATAATAATCTTGTAGTTCCACATGATCATCTAAGTATCTTAAGATAGCTGATACTTCATCCTTTGGTAATTGATGATGCTCAGATAACAGCATTGGATTTTTATGAATATATGCTTCTTTTAGCATTTGATACACTTTAAGAAGAACGTCCATTTTAAAGACTAAAACATCTTCAAACATCTCATTATAAATCGCGAAACCAAAAGTATCTGTAATATTTTTTACAATCTCAAAGATTTGTTTAGCGACATATTCAGGAGTTAGTATATTCATCTCTAAATGAAAGTTTAGATCAAGATATCTTGGATTAAGTCTGTATATATCAGGTACCTGTGATTTGGGCGTAATGATAAAAAGTGCATCGTATTGCAACTTTGGCTGAACATATTTAAATCGGACACTTTTCTCATCCATCTCAACTTGAATGCCTTCAATACGTTCAAAATAAGCAATCAATTGCTCGAGATCGATTTTTCTTGTTTTTTCTTTAAAGAAGTGCACATTGAATAATGCCATAACCTCACCCACCTTAAATTTAGTTTAACATATATTCTAAAATATATGATTAACCGAGTATCTTTTTCATCCACTTATGATCTGTACGTTCAATTGATAAAGGTGTTATTGAAACAAACCCCTCATCAAAAGCTACAACATCAGAATCTTCTGTTTCTTGATAATGGATAATTGATCCTTTAATGTGATAAATATCAGGCTTTTCGCTTTTGATAAACTCAGCATGTTGTAATCTCTTACCCATCGTAGTCATTCTAACCCCTTTGGGTCTCGTATACGTATCTTTGGGGAAATTGATGTTTAAAATCCCCGGACCATCTTGTAAATCAGATTCAATAATTTCATCCATCAACTTAATGGTTTCATCATAAAGATATGGAAGATTTGTATGTGGAGCTGAAATGGCAATGGCATTCACACCAAGAATTTTAGCTTCCATTGCAGCTGCAACAGTACCCGAATATAAAATATCTTTCGCGATGTTTGGACCATAATTAATACCGGATACGACTAAATCAAAATCAACGTTAAATACTTTTAACCCAAGTCTTACAGCATCAGCTGGAGTACCATCAACAACAAGTGTTGCTGATGAACCAAAAATTGGTTCTGTCATGAACGTTTCAATTCTTGATCGAATGGTAATTGCATGACTTTTCGCACTTTGATGCTCTTTAGGTGCTGCAACATACACATCACCAAAGGGTGCTAATGCTCTCACTAAAATGCCAAGCCCTGGTGCTTCATATCCATCATCATTAACAACTAATATGTTCATTTGTTTCCTCCGATAATGTCATGACATCTTTCACAAAGTCCATCTTCATGAATGTGATCAACAACGTTCCAACAACGATCACATGTTTGTCCATCAGCAAGTTTGATTGAAACAGCTAATTTAGATCCTACCGATAGATTCACTTTTGAAACAATTAAAACTTGGTGAATCTTCATATCAAGATGCTTAATCGCCTTCATCTGCTCTTCAGTGACGACTAAATCGACATGTGCTTGAAGTGATTTACCAATCAGTTTTTGCTCTCTTGCGTCTTCTAATTTCTTTAAAACAACTTCGCGAACTTCTTCGAAGATTGCAAACGATGTCATGAGTTCATGGTTTTCACGATCTACTTTTTTAGGCATCATTTCTAAGTAAACATCCTCTTTACGGTTAAATGGTAATAATTGATAAGCTTCTGAAGTTGTATGAGGGATAATTGGTGTTAAGAGTTTTAGTAGTCCAAGTGTGATATCATACAATGTGGATTGAACACTCTTTCTTTCGAAATTATCTTCCTTCTCAATATATAAAATATCTTTCGTGTAATCCAAATAAAACGCTGATAAATCATTAGTCATAAATGGTACTACAGTGCGGTAAACTCGGTCAAACTGATAATTTTCATAAGCATCTAAAACATCATTGACAACGTGTTCATATTTGATTGTCATGACACGGTTTAATTGACCTCTCATCGAGTAGCCAACATAATCTTTTTCTGGTTGAAAACCATCTAAGTTCCCAAGCATAAATCGAAATGTATTTCTAATCTTTCTGTAACCTTCAGCAATTTGATTCATCATTTCATTTGAGATTCTTACGTCGCTTTGATAATCAACAGTTGCTACCCATAAACGAAGTAAATCTGCACCTTGTTGTTTCATGATGATTAGTGGATCAATTGTATTACCGAGTGACTTACTCATTTTCCGACCTTGACCGTCTAAAACAAATCCGTGACTGACAACTTTTTTATAAGGTGCTTCATGATATGCTGCAATACCTGTAATAAGTGATGAATTAAACCATCCTCTATACTGATCAGAGCCTTCTAAATATAAATCAGCTGGATAGGGTAAGTTTCTAGATCTTAACACAGAGTGTGATGTGCCTGAATCAAACCAGACATCCATAATATCTGTTTCTTTTTTGTAAACCCCGTTAGGGCTTCCTGGATATTTAAATCCCTTAGGAACTAAATCTTTAGCATCTTTTTCATACCAAATATCAGAACCAAATTCTTCAAACAATTTTGCAATATGTTCTAAGACTCTTTGATCCATAATTGGTTCATTTTCTTCATCGTATAAAATGGGAATGGGGACACCCCATGCTCTTTGGCGAGATATACACCAGTCTTCTCGACCTGAAATCATATTTGAAATACGCACTTCACCCCATAAAGGCAACCACTCTGCTTTTTTAACTGCATCAAGTAATTCATCTTTAAGTTTATCAATTGATGCAAACCATTGTGGAGTCGCTCTAAAAATAACTGGCTTTTGTGTTCTCCAGTCATGTGGATATGAATGTGTGAATTTTTCTTTATAAAGTAATGCATTCGCTTCTTCAAGAGCTTTAACAATCTCTTCATTCGCTACTTCATAATATAAACCTTTAAACTGACCTGCTTCTTCCATCATATAACCCTTATCATCCACAGGGCATAAAATCTCTAAGTTATACTGTTTACCTACACGATAGTCATCTTCACCATGACCTGGTGCTGTATGAACTAAACCTGTACCATCAGTATCTGTGACATGTTCACCAACAATAATTGGAGAAATACGATCGTATAATGGATGCTTATATGTTTGAAATTCTAAATCGTGTCCTTTTATAAGTCCTAGAACTTTATAGGATTCCCATTTTAAAACACTTGCTATGGTTTTAATGAGTGTTTCAGCTACCACATATTTTTCTTTACCTACTTTAACAACAGCATAGTTAAATCGTGGATGAACAGAGATAGCTAAGTTAGCAGGTAGTGTCCATGGGGTTGTCGTCCAGATCATAAATTTTGCATTTTCGAGTAAGTCTTTACCTTCATGAACTGGGAAAGCAACATAAACAGATATTGATTGTTTATCTTGATATTCAATCTCAGCTTCAGCAAGTGCAGATTCAGAAGAAGGTGACCAATAAACAGGCTTTAACCCTTTATAGATTAAACCTCTTTCGACCATTTTCGCAAACACACGAATTTGATTGGCTTCATAGTCATGATTTAACGTAATATATGGATGATCCCATTCACCTAAAATGCCAAGTCTTTCAAACTGAATTTTTTGACGTTCAACTTGTTCTAAAGCAAATTTACGGCATAGTTTTCGATATTCAACAAGTGATATCTCTTTTCGATTGACACCTTTTTTTGTTAATGCCGTTTCAATCGGTAAACCATGTGTATCCCAACCTGGAATGTAGGGTACATATTTTCCTTGCATCGTTTGGTAACGCAAAACAAAATCCTTTAAGACCTTATTTAACGTATGTCCAATATGAATATCCCCATTTGCATAAGGTGGCCCATCATGCAAAATAAAGGATGTATTGTCCTTGTTTTGTTCGAGTACTTTTTTGTAGAGGTCAATATCTTTCCATCTTTTTTGAAACTCTACTTCTCTTACACCTAAGTTCCCACGCATTTGAAACTCTGTTTTAGGCATAAGTAGTGTGTTTTTGTAGTCCATAAATAATCTCTCCTTCATATATAAAAAATTCGCCCTTATTGCTAAGGACGAAATAAATTCCGCGGTACCACCTTAGTTCTAGATAAATCTAGCCCTCATTAGATTGATGAATGCTCAAAGGTGATCAGTATGAATGAGTGGTTTACTAGGCTTACACCATCCCTAGCTCGCTTAAAACTTCAATTGATACCGTTGTCCTTATCGACGCATGATTTAATTATTCAACGATTTCCTTTAAGAAATCATCCATTGATCCATCTTGATAAACATCACCTAAAGCAAACATAAATACTTTTTCTTGGACATTTAAGATTTCACCTTTAACAGCATAAACAATACCTGATAAAAAAGCAATGACTTTATTCGCTTGATCAATATCAAGTTTATCAAAATTTAAAATGAGTGGTTGACCATCCATGAGTTTATCAGCGAGTTTTGTGAGATATTTATCATCATCAGAACTTAGACTTTCAAAGATGATTTTTTCATATGTTGATACTTTTTCAAGTACGACATCTGTTTTGTTTTTCTTGTTTTTAGAAAAAAGTCCCATAATATCTCCTATTCAAGTAATGCTTTAAATTTACGACCAATTCTTAAGTGTGTTGCATGATGTTTTATTGCGAGTTCATAGTCATCAGACATGCCCATTGAAAGATAGGGTAAATGATATTGATTTGCTAATTTTTCAAGCAAAGCAAACGCATTTTCCGTTTCAATCATGTCTTCATCTTTACCGATGGTCATCAACCCGACTATATTTATTTTATCATATTTTTTAATTTCTAAAAGAAATTTATCCAATTCTTCGATGAAAAGACCTGATTTTTGGCTTTCTCTCGTCAAATTGAGTTGTATGAAACAATTTAAAGGTTTGATTCGATATTTTTGAATCGTTTCTGCAAGACTAAAGCGATCGAGTGTATGAAGATAGTCGATTAAGTTAATCATATCCTTGACTTTATTTGATTGTAAGTGACCAATGAAATGCCATGTAATACTTAAGTCACTTAAGGCTTCTTTTTTAAAGATGAGATCTTGCGCTCTATTTTCGCCAAAATGAAAAACATGCTTTTCATAAAGCTTTCTCATCTCTTGATCATTAAAATATTTAGATGCACAAATCGTAACCCCATCAAAGTTAATCATTAGACATTGAACCTAAAGAGCATGATATCCCCATCTTGGACAACATATTCTTTCCCTTCTAATCTGACTTTACCCGCTTCTTTTGCAAGTTGTGGTGTACCATATTTGAGCAAATCGTCATAACTCAGTGTTTCAGCTTTAATAAAGCCTCTTTCAAAATCACTATGAATGATGCCTGCACATTGAGGAGCTTTCATACCATTTTTAAACGTCCATGCTCTAACTTCAGGTTCACCAGCTGTAAAATAGGTTTTTAAACCTAAAAGTTGATAACTACGTTCAATCACTTCATTTAAGCCAGATTTTTTTAAACCATAAGCTTCTAAAAAAGTCACTTGTTCTTCGGGTTCTAGTGATGCGATTTCCATTTCAACTTGAGCTGAAATTAAAACAACTTCAGTGTTTTCTTTTTTAGCTAAAGTAAGAAGATTTTGATAATGCTTATTTCCTTCTGGATGATGCAAATCATCTTCTGAAACATTAGCAATATAAATCATTGGTTTTAAAGAAAGTAAATTAAAACTTTTGATAAGCTTTAACTCTTCTTCCTCAAAAGGAATCAGTCTTGGATTTTCTCCTAAATCAAGTGCATGTTTGATTTTTGATAAGATATCATATTCAACCATCGCATCTTTTTGTTTAGCTTTCGCTTTTTTCTCTAGTCTTCCAATACGTTTATCAATCGAATCCAGGTCAGCTAGATTAAGTTCTATTTTGATTGTTTCTATATCTCTTAAAGGATCAATAGAACCTTCAACATGGGTAATATTATTATCTTCAAAACAGCGCACAACTTGACAAATGGCATCAACTTCACGAATATGCGATAAAAATTGATTGCCTAAACCTTCACCTTGTGAAGCACCTCTCACGAGACCGGCAATATCAATAAATTCATAGGCTGTTGGTACAACCTTTTTAGGTTTATATATTTTTTCTAAGACATCAAGTCTAGGGTCTTGCACATAAACGACACCAACATTTGGATCGATCGTTGCAAACGGATAGTTTGCAGCAAGTGCCTCAGCTTTCGTGATGGCATTGAAGAGTGTCGATTTACCGACATTCGGTAAACCGATAATACCTGCTTTTAACATACATACTTCCTTTCAGTAAAAAAGGCTTTCGCCTTTAGAACTTGCTTTTTTTCTTTAACCAATCAGGAACGTTTCTCTTTTTTCCTTCATTTGGTTTATCAAATTCATCATCGTCTTCATAGACTTTGGATTGAAGACCTGATTTTGTTAACTTCATTTGTTCGTCTGAAGTCTTGTTAAAGATTTCAGTGGCTAAATTTTCTACTGTAGAATCTTTTGCTTTAAGTTCATAACCTGTTGCAATCACAGTCACGATGAGTTCATCGTCTAAATCTTGATTAACAGTTGTCCCGTAAATGATATTTAAATCACGATCGGTTGCATTTCTAATTTCTGATAATGCTTGTTCAGTTTCAAAAAGTGTGATATTGGTTCCTGATGTAATATTAACAATCGCATCGGTTGCACCATCAATCGATACTTCAAGTAATTTTGAGTGAATCGCTTTTCTCGCAGCTTCAATGGCACGATCTTCACCAGATGCAATACCAATACCCATTAAAGCAGTCCCTTTATTTTCCATCACAGTTCTTACATCCGCAAAGTCAACGTTAATTAACCCTGGAATAGCGATGATTTCAGCAATCCCTTGAACACCTTGACGTAAAACATTATCAGATTCTCTAAATGCATCAAGTAGTTGTGTTGTTGGTCCAGAGATTGCTAAGAGTCTTTCATTAGGGATGACGATCAGTGTATCAACATGAGGCTTTAATTCTTCAAGACCATAAATAGCAGCTTGCATACGTGCTGGTCCTTCAAAAGTAAATGGTTTTGTGACGATACCAATCGTTAAACATCCAAGCTCTTTCGCTTTTTGTGCAATAATTGGTGCTGCTCCAGTACCAGTTCCACCACCCATACCTGCGGTAATGAAAACCATGTCTGCATCTTTTAAAACTTCTTCTATTTCTTCAATAGATTCTTGTGCAGCTTTTTTTCCGACTTCGGACTTTGCTCCTGCACCTAATCCACGTGTTAAGTATTTACCAAGTTGTACGCGTGTTTCAGCTTTTGATACTTTGAGTACTTGTGCATCTGTGTTCATAGCAACAAAAACAACGCCCTTTACGTCGTTTTCAATCATACGATTAATCGCGTTACCTCCACCGCCACCAACTCCGATAACTTTAATGACTGGCTTTTGATTGAAATTGTCTTGTTCGCCAAATACCATAGGTATCCCTCCTGCCTTAAATCTATTTTACACGATTATTTAAAATAAATAAAGATGAATTAACGTGATTTGAAGTAATTCGTTTTTTTCTTCATTTCTTCTTTAAAATCGAGTAGACGATCTTCTTTGATTGCTTGTCTAATTTCTTGCATTAAATGCTTTAAGTAAGCCAAATTTTGGAATGTGACAAGACGCATGCCTAATATTTCCTCTGCTTTAAACAAATGTCTAATATATGCTTTTGTATATTTTGAGACATGTGTTACTAAATTGGGATCAAGTGGCGTCATATCGTGTTCATAGGTTTGATTTTTTATGACAATCTTACCTTCTGTAGTCAGTGCTGTTCCGTGTCTAGCGATACGTGTGGGTAACACACAGTCAAACATATCAATACCGTTGATGACATTTTCGACTAAGTCATCTGGTGCACCAACACCCATTAAATATCTGGGTTTATCAAAAGGCATGATTGGATTTAAAAACTTCGTCATTTCATACATTT
This sequence comes from Bacillota bacterium, assembly GCA_006226985.1. GTDB lineage: Bacteria > Bacillota_I > Bacilli_A > Acholeplasmatales > Acholeplasmataceae > Peloplasma. The sequence goes on from SBGC01000143.1 coordinate 19,799, forward strand.
CATGCTTTGTCTCACCAACCGATAAACCACCAATAGAGTATCCAGGAAAATCCATTTCGATGAGCTTTTCAGCACAATACTTTCTTAAATCTTTATCAAGCCCACCTTGAACAATTCCGAAAAGTGCTTGATCTGTTGATAAAACATCTTTTCCTCTTTTCGCCCATCGTAATGTACGATCAACAGATTTTTTCATATAATCAAATGTTTCATAAGGAGGTGGACATTCATCAAAACTCATAATGATATCAGCACCTAATTTTTCTTGAATTTTAATCGAATCTTCGGGAGACATAAAGAGTGCAGCTCCATTTTTGTGATGCTTAAAATGAACGCCTTCTTCTGTTATTTTTCGCATGTCAGTAAGTGAAAACACTTGATATCCACCACTATCGGTTAGAAGTGCTCCATCCCAATGCATAAACCCACGAATACCTCCATGTTTTTCAACAAGGTCAGCACCTGGTTGAAGCCATAGATGGTATGTGTTACCTAAAATTAAACCTTCAGAGACTTCTTTAATCTCTTCTGGTGTGAGTGTTTTAACGGTTGCTTGAGTGCCTACAGGCATAAAAAAAGGCGTTTCAAAAACCCCATGAGGTGTTGTTAATCTTCCTAGTCTTGCACCACTTTGCTTGCACACATGTAGTATTTCAAATTTTATAGCCATATTATCATCCTTTACCTTGTAATTATAACATAACTTTGTTAAAATGTTTAAGTATTCAATATGATGCTGTACCCTAGGAAACCAGCATAATAAAAACAGGGAGATTTTAATCATGAATAAATTAGTTTTAAAAGACTTTTTAGTACAGACAATGATTGCTGCTATCTATGTAGTCTTAGTCTATGTCTTTCAATTTGCAAGCTTTGGATTGATTCAATTTCGGATTGCTGAAGTGTTAATGATATTGGTACTTTTTGATAAAAAAAGTGTGATTGGTCTTACCTTAGGTTGCTTTGTAGCAAACTGGGTTGGTGGGGCAATTGTGATCGATATCATCTTTGGAACTCTCGCAACAACGATTGCTGCGATTCTCATGATCCTTACAAAAAAAGTATTATGGGTCGCACTACTTATGCCAGCCATTGTTAATGGTATCATTGTCGGTTTTATCTTGACATATGCCTATGATTTAGGATTACTCTATGTGACCATACCTTCGGTATTTATCGGTGAGTTTGTGGTATTGTTCTTACTTGGATTACCTCTTTATAAAGCCCTTAAAGAGAATCCACACTTTATTGAATTTTTTAATTAAAAAAAGAGATGATTCCTAGAAATCATCTTTTTTTATATGTTATGTACAAATCGAATAAAGGCTTCAATGCCTTGTCTATTTTGTTTAAAAACACCAGCATCTTCTAAAACAATTTGGAATTTTCTACCAACTTCATACGCTAAATCTTCTGATGAAATATGAAGATATTTTGTTTTTAATTGATGAATCCATTGATGATGATGTATCAGTTTTTCATCTGGTTCGAATTTATAATTAATGACTTCTTTAATCTCTTCAAGTTCTTTTTTTAACCTACCAGGTAAGATGGCTAATCCCATGGCTTCAATTAAACCGATATTTTCTTTTTTGATATGCCACACATCTTCATGGGGATGAAAGATACCTAACGGGTACTGATCATTAGTTCGATTATTTCTAAAGATCATATCAAGTTCATAAAC
>SBGC01000092.1 GCA_006226985.1 Bacillota bacterium
TGTATATGAGGAGGTTCAACATGTCAAAAGATCGTTATAAATTAAACAAAGAACTTGCACAAATGTTAAAAGGTGGCGTCATCATGGACGTTTCTAATCCTGAACAAGCAAGAATTGCAGAAGCCGCAGGTGCGGTTGCTGTTATGGCACTAGAAAGAATACCTGCAGATATTAGAGCTGCTGGTGGTGTTTCACGTATGAGTGATCCAAAAATGATTGAAGAAATCCAAAAAGCTGTTTCAATTCCTGTCATGGCTAAGGTGAGAATTGGTCATTTTGTTGAAGCACAAATTTTAGAGGCGATTGAAATCGATTATATTGATGAAAGTGAAGTTTTATCACCTGCTGATGACCTTCATCACATTGATAAAGCTAAATTTAATGTTCCTTTTGTATGTGGTGCTAAAGATTTAGGTGAAGCCTTAAGACGTATAAGTGAAGGTGCAGCAATGATTAGAACCAAAGGTGAACCAGGAACTGGCGACGTTATTCAAGCTGTAAGACATATGCGTCAAATTCAAAAAGAGATGCGTCAAATTCAATCTATGCGTGAAGATGAGCTCTATGTTTTGCAAAAACAAATGGGTGTATCGATTGATTTAATCAAACATGTCCATAAATATGGCAAACTACCTGTTGTTAACTTTGCAGCTGGTGGTATCGCAACTCCTGCAGATGCAGCTTTAATGATGCAACTAGGTGCTGAAGGTGTCTTTGTCGGATCAGGTATATTTAAATCCGGAAACCCTAAAAAGCGTGCTGAAGCTATTGTTAAAGCAGTCACCAATTTCAATGATCCTAAAGTCTTAGCTGAAGTATCAAAAGATTTAGGTGAAGCGATGGTTGGTATCAATGAATCTGAAATTGAATTACTCATGGCTGAAAGAGGAAAATAACATGATGATTGGAATACTTGCCGTTCAAGGAGCATTCGTTGAACACAAGTACATGCTTGATAAACTCGGTGTTAAATCCTTTGAAATTCGTCAAAAAAACGACTTGAATCGTGAAATTGACGGTCTGATTCTACCTGGTGGTGAATCGACTGCAATGCATCGATTACTGATCGATTTAGATTTATATACAGATATAAAACAGATGATTTTAGCAGGATTACCTGTATTTGGAACATGTGCTGGAATGATATTATTAGCAAAACATATTGAGAATCAAGAAACACATCATTTAGGTGTTATGAATATAACGGTTAAGCGAAATGCATATGGTAGACAACTCGGAAGTTTTATGACACAAGACTTCTTTAATAAAAAGAAAATACCCATGACGTTTATTCGGGCACCTTATGTACTAAGTGTCGGTGATAATGTTGAAGTGTTATCTGTTGTTAATGAGAAAATCGTAGCTGCAAGAGAAAAAAACATGCTAGCAACAGCATTTCATCCTGAATTGACTACTTCAACGTATATTCACGAATATTTTATTCACATGGTTAATCAAGGCTTATGATGGATGAGTAATCCGTCTGCAGCATCAAAAAAGCGATTGTGGTCCCCCCTGCAATCGCTTTTTCCTTTATGATTCAATCTTCAAATTTATAATTAAACATTTAAATTTATTAATCTAATACAATGTATCCTATACCAATGCCACCAGGTCCTGTGTGTGCCCCCACCACTGGTGTCAAGTATGCAACGACAACGTCTCTTTCGGGGAATGCTTTTTTAATTTCCGTCTTGAACCAATCAACATATTCATCAGCATATGCATGTGAAATATACGTTAAGACATGTTTATCTTTTGTGTCTTCGATATATTGTTCTAATACACGTTGATGTGCTTTATGAACTGTTCTAATTTTTTCAAGTGTTTCAACTTTTCCATCATCACCAATCACTAACATAGGTTTCATTTGCATCATTGTGCCAAGTGTTCCCATAAGTTTTGATAAACGTCCGTTTTTCACTAAATAGAGTAGCGTACTAACAGCGAAGTATATACGATCGTTATCTCTAATCTTTTCTAAATAAGGAATAATTTCAGCAACAGATTTACCTTCTGATGCTAAACGATGTGCCTCAAGTGCCATGTATGCTTCAGCATAAGCAAGCGTTAATGAATCAAATGCAGTTACTTTAATCTTGACTTCACTCGCAATGCGATTAACGGCTTCATATAAACCTGATAACTTAGAGGAAATGGTAATCACTAAAGCTTCTTCATAACCTTCTTTTTCTAATTGTTCAAAATAAGCAATCATTTTACCAGGTGAAACATACGCTGTACGAGGTATATCATTTGGATTATTTAAAATGCGTTTGTAAAATGTTTCAGCATCCATTTCGACAAAATCATCATATGTTTCATTTGCTCCGAACTGAATGACAGATCTTAAAATGATAATATCTTTAGGATAATCAAGGTAATCTAAACCAGCATTACTGCATACAAGTATAGCAACTTTATTCATAGTATTCTCCTTTTGAATCGAATTTATCTTTGTATTATTATCTTATCATGATTTGGCTCATTTTTAGCCAATATTCAATAAATACATATACATTTTTATACAGCGTATTATTGTTTTTAATGTTATGGTAAGGATGGAAAGGATTGTAGTAATTTTTTCAGGTTAGTTGTATAATATGATTATATGAAAGGGGCGTTACAATGAAAAAATTCATGGGTGATTTTAAAAAGTTTATTACAAAAGGCAATGTCTTAGATTTAGCAGTTGCTGTCATCATCGGTGGTGCTTTCTCAAAAATTATTGGTAGTCTCGTCAAAGATATCCTCATGCCAGTCATTTCTCTTATTGTAGGAAAAGATGGATTCGATAATTATAAGTATGTCATTACTGCAGCAGATGCTGAAAATGGTATTGCAGAAAATGCTATTTTATATGGGCTATTCATTCAAAATATTATTGATTTTCTCATTATCGCATTTGTGGTATTTATAATTGTTAGAGTATTTAGTCATATGTCAGATATTGCCAATACTAAAAAACTTGAAGAGGCTGCACGACTAAAGGCCATTGAAGATGAAAAGAAAGCTGAACAAGCTAAACTTGATGCTGAAAAACCAAAAGTGGAAGATTTACTAGTAGACATTAAGAAACTGCTTGAGAAAAATCTAAAATAAGAGAACTCGCTCCATTCTTGGGGCGATTTTATTCAC
>SBGC01000042.1 GCA_006226985.1 Bacillota bacterium
TATTAGATAACCAAGAAAAAGAAGTAAGTTTAAATGATTATAAAGGTAAGGCTTTTCTTATTGTTAACACAGCAACAAAATGTGGACTAACACCACAATACGAAGGATTAGAAAAACTTTATCAAACATTCAAAGGGAAAGGTTTTGAAATTCTTGACTTTCCTTCAAATCAGTTTATGAATCAAGCACCAGGCACTGATGAAGAAATTCATACGTTTTGTGAGCTTAATTACCAAACAACATTTAAAAGATTTCATAAAGTCAACGTTAATGGTTCAAAGGCAACACCACTCTTTAAGTTTTTAAAGGAAAAACAACCTAAAGACTATAAAGAAGAAGGTAAAAAAGGATTTTTTGCTAAACTGTTTCCTTCGACAGCTATAAAATGGAATTTCACAAAATTTTTAGTGAATAAAGATGGTGACATTGTCTATCGTTTTGGTCCAGGTTTTAAACCAGAAGATATCAAACCATTTATTGAAAAGGTGATTTAAATGGAATGGAAACTAAGTGATCAACTTTGTTTCTTACTTTATGCAAATGCAAGACATATTATTAAATCGTATAAACCTTTTTTAGACCCATATGGCTTAACATACACGCAATACATCACAATGATAGCTTTATGGGAAAATGATCATCAACTTGTTGGTGAACTAGGTGATAAGTTATCACTTGATTCTGGAACGCTCACTCCTCTTTTGAAGAAACTTGAAAAAGATGGACGCATTAAACGTATTCGTGATGTAAATGATGAAAGAAGAGTGATGATTGAACTCACGGATGCTGGATTAAAGCTAAGTGAAGCTATGAAGCATGTTCCATACGATCTCTTTAAATGTGTTAATTTGCCTGAAGAAGATGTCATGCATCTCTTTCGCATTTTATCGAAGTTATATAAAACAGAAGAAAATTGTCATGTAGAGGAAGAAAACCATGAATAAATATGACTATATGAAAAAAGCCATTGATTTAGCCGATCAAGGTAGAGGATTTGTTAACCCGAATCCACTTGTTGGAGCAGTCATTGTTAAAGATGGAAAAATCATTGGTGAAGGATATCATGAGCATTTTGGGCATAGTCATGCTGAAGTGAATGCATTTTTACATGCTACAGAAGATGTTGAAGGTGCTGATATGTATGTCACACTTGAACCTTGTTCACACTATGGAAAAACACCTCCATGTGCCTTAAAAATCATTGAAAAAAAGATTAAACGTGTTTATATTTCCCAACTCGATCCTAATCCCCTTGTTAACTCAAAAGGTGTTCAAATGCTTAAAGATGCAGGGATTGAAGTTGAGTATGGCATACTAGAACAAGAAACAAAGAAGCAAAACGAAATATTTTTAAAGTATATACAAACAAAAAAACCTTTTGTTGCCCTTAAATACGCAATGACATTAGATGGTAAGATTGCTACTCAAACAAAAGATTCTAAATGGATCACAAATGAGAAATCTCGTGCGTTTGTTCATGACTTAAGAAACGATTACCAAGCCATTTTAGTCGGTGTTGGTACAGTCAATAGTGATGATCCAAAACTTAACACTAGAAGATCGATTCCTTCAAGAAATCCGATTCGTGTCATCCTTGATTTAAATCTAGATATTTACTTGGATCGCTATGTAATTCAAACAGCACACGAACAAAAAACAATCATTTTTACAAAAAAATCTGCTGATAAATCAAAAATAAATGAGCTAAAGTCAAAACATGTCGATGTTATTACACTCGATGCAAATCCATCTTTTGATTTAAATGAAGTGCTGCACATCCTAGGAGATATGAAAATTGATGGTGTCCTCGTTGAAGGTGGAAGTCATATTTTAGGGTCATTTATTGAACAAAAAGTTGCAGATAAAGCATATGTATTTATCGCACCAAAATTTGTTGGTGGTAAAGAATCATTATCACCTGTTACTGGACAAGGCGTCAATCATATGAAAGACGCATATTTACTCAAAGATATACATGTTATAACATTTGATGAAGATGTTATGGTTGAAGGTTATTTTAAATAAGGAGAATCACGATGAAATTAAACACAATACAAAACACAATTGAAGCAGTTAAACAAGGACATATGGTCTTTGTTGTCGATGATCAAGATGTTCATACAGAAGGTAGTTTGTTCATTGCTGCTGAAAAAATAAATGAACAAATCATTGATCAATTAAGAAATTTAGGAAAACAGATGATCTACTATATATCACCAAAAGAACGATTTTTTGAACTTGGGATTGATGCATTATATGAACAATCACCGATAAGCAAAAATGTTTTAAAATCAGTATCAACAACAGATATATTTAATCCAAAAAACCAAACAAAAGTGATTATGCAAACCATTGAAAAATTACTTAGTTCTCAAGCACGAAAAGAAGATTTCACATCGCCAGGAGTATTAAATCCCATGCTATATCGAATTGGTGGTGTTTTAAAACGTGCAGGTCATCCAGAAACCGCTGTTGATCTTGTCAAACTAGCACAATTTAAACCTGCAGCTATTATGATTTATATTAAAGATCAGAAGATTGAAGAACTAGCAAAAGAATTAAATGCATCTATCATTTCAATCGAATCACTGATTGCATATCGTAGAGAAACTGAAAATTATGTCAAGCGAGCAGCAGAAGCTAACTTACCCACATCACATGGTGAATTCCGCATGATTGGCTTTGAAAATGAACTTAATGGTGAACACCATGTTGCCCTTGTCAAAGGTGATATCAAGCCCGGTGATGAAGTATTAGTACGCGTACACTCCGAATGTTTAACAGGCGATGCATTTGGATCCTTAAAATGTGATTGTGGTGAGCAATTAGATGCAGCACTCGATAAAATCGAGCAAGCTGGAAAAGGTATTTTACTTTATATGCGTCAAGAAGGTCGTGGTATTGGACTGATCAACAAAATTAGAGCATATAATCTCCAAGATCAAGGTATGGATACAGTCGAAGCTAACCTTGCATTAGGATTTGATGAAGACTTAAGAGATTATGGAATTGGTGCACAAATACTTGCTGATTTAGGTGCGACTAAAGTAAAACTTATGACAAACAATCCCTTAAAACTACATGGCTTAACTGGTCATGGAATCGAAATCGTATCCAGAGAACCGATTCAATTAAATCATAATGAACGAAATGAATTTTACATGAAGACAAAAAAAGATAAAATGGGTCACATGTTAAAGTTTAAAGAGTAAAAATGAACGAAATCAAGACATTAATTTTTGATTACGATGGAACGATTCACGATAGTTTAGTCATTTATGAGAAAGCATTTAAAGAAGCATATACTTATCTTGTTAAATTAGGAATTGCACCTGTAAAACATTGGAAAATGGATGAAATTAAGAAATTTCTTGGACAAAATCCAAAAGAAATGTGGGATTCATTCTTTCTAAGACTTGATCAAGAAACAATTAATCAGGCAAGTTCCATCATATCTTTAAGTATGAAAAAGCAAATTGATGAAAAGCAAGCTGTTTTATATGAAGGTGCTCTAGAAGTATTAAAATATCTAAAACAAAAAGGATATCAATTAATTTATTTAAGTAACTCAAAACGATACTACATGGATGCAAATAAAGATGCTTTTCATCTTGATCGATACTTTGATATGATGATCTGCTCAGAAGATTATAACTACATCCCCAAATCAGAAATAATCAAAGAACTCATACATCATTTTAAAGGACATGCAGCAATCATTGGTGATCGAATTCATGATATGGATGCTGGCATCAAAAATGGGATGATGACGATAGCATGTGACTATGGTTATGGATCAGAAGATGAGTTAAAATCTGCTCAGTATCACATTAAAGATATTAAAGATTTACTACACTTGTTTTAATGAGAACACTCACTAATTGGGTGTTTTTTTTATGATAAATGAAGAGAATTTGTTATGATATTTAAAAGTATTATAAAGTCATAGCTTTTATGTAAGCGTTTTTAGAAAAGCCCTTTTCTATCACATGAATATGTGATACAATAAAAATAACGAAATCACAAGAAAAAGGTAACGATATGAGAATTACGACACATCCGATTTTAACATTTCCTAAAAAACAAGAAATTTCTTTTATTTTTGAAGGCCAAAAAATGGTGGGCTATGAAGGAGATACAGTAGCATCTGCACTTCATGATTTAGGCGTCATGACATTAAGTTATAGCATCAAAAAGAACCGTCCTCGCGGTTTTTATTGTGCTATAGGTAATTGTGCATCTTGCAACATGGTCATCAATGGAAAACCTAATGTGAGAACATGCATAACTCCACTTAAAGAAGGTATGATTGTTGAACGTCAAACCAATAAGGGGGTACTCAAATAATGATACAAAAAGAACTCATCATTATTGGTGGCGGACCTTCTGGATTGTGTGCTGCCAAAATGGCAGCTGAATCGGGTATTGATGTTTTACTCATTGAAAGAAGTCCAAAACTTGGTGGACAGCTTGTCAAGCAAACACATAAGTTTTTTGGTTCAAAGAATCAATATGCGAAAATGAGAGGTTATGACATCGCTAAAAAATTAATTAATGATTTAGAAGGACTTAACCATTTAGAGATTAAAACGGATACAACAGTCGTTGGATTATACCCAGATTACGTGGTTACGACATTATATGAAGATGTCTATACAAAATATCAAGCAAAAGCAATTATTGTTGCTACAGGTGCAAGTGAAAAGTTTTTAGCTTTTGAAAATAATGATTTACCAGGTATTTATGGTGCTGGAGCTATTCAAACACTCATGAATTTATATGGTGTTTTACCAGGGCAAGAAGTTGTTATGGTCGGTAGTGGAAATATTGGACTGATTGTGTCCTATCAACTCATGCAAGCAGGCGTTAAAGTTAAAGCAATCGTTGAAGCAGCAAAGACAATTGGTGGCTACAAAGTCCATGCATCTAAGATGCGAAGACTAGGTGTTCCTATTTTAACGCAAACAACAGTAAAAAAAGCTATCGGAAAAGATCACTTAGAAGCTGTTGAACTTGTGAAACTAAATGATCAATGGCAAGAGATTGCTGGTTCAGAAGAAATCGTTAAACTCGATGCACTTTGTATATCCGTTGGTCTATCACCGATGCATCAACTTTTATCCATGATTGGTGCTCAAGTTAAATTTGTTAATGAATTAGGTGGTTTTGTACCAGTGATTGATTACCATCATCAAACAACGATAAAAAATGTTTTTTCATGTGGTGATGCTGTAGGTATCGAAGAAGCTTCATCAGCAATGATGGAGGGCTACTTAACAGGTTTATATGTGGCTAAGTGCTTAGGGTATGAACACAAAGAACAAGAAGAACTGACGAAACTATATGAATCACAACTAGATTTACTAAGAGATGGACCCTTTGGTATCAAAACGAAAGTTGGTCTTAAAAAATTAAGAGAGGAGCTTCCTAATGCTTAATCAAACTGGTATTCCTACACTCGAACAAGTATTATCGAGATTTCCTAATTATAAAGCACTCGCAAGACCTAAGGCAATCTTAGAATGCTATGAAGATATACCATGTAATCCATGTGCAACAAGTTGTCCATTTGATGCGATTGATATTGGTGAAAATATAAATACACAACCAGTTTTAAATGTAGATAAATGTACAGGCTGTGGCATATGTGTACAAGCTTGTCCAGGTTTAGCAATTGTTGTTGTTCAAATAAGAAATCAAGATGCTGTCTTTAAAATTCCATATGAATTTATGCCCATGCCTGTCAAAAATGATTTATGGCACGGTGTTAATCGTGATGGAAATGTCATCTGTGATGCAAAAATTGAACACGTATTACTATCACAAAAACAAGATCATACAGCCATGATTACTGTGTCAGTGCCTGTAGAATTTATCCATGATTTTGTAACAATAAGGGAAAAACATGAATAAAAAAGATATTATTATATGCCGTTGTGAAGACGTTTCTTTACAACAAATCCATGACTTTTTAGATCAAGGGTATATCACATTTGAAGATATGAAGCGATTACTACGTGTAGGTATGGGTCCATGCCAAGCAAATACATGTGGTCATTTAATACAACGAGAAATTGCGAAATATTTGGGTGTTAAAGTGGAGGATGTTCCTGTACATAAAGTAAGACCAATGGCAATGGGTGTTCCTTTAAAGAGTATTGCTCGAGGTGAAGATGATGAAAACTAATATTCTCATTATCGGAGCAGGCATTAGTGGTGTTAGCATCGCATATAATCTTGCAAAAAAAGGCTATCAAGGGATTCATGTTGTCGATAAAGGTTATTTTACTAATGGTGCCACAGGACGTTGTGGTGCGGGTGTAAGACAGCAATGGGCAACAGAAATGAATTGTATTCTCGCAAAAAAGAGTATTGAATTTTTCGAAAATGCAAAAGAAATTCTTGAATATGAAGGGAATTTAGAGTTTAAACAAGAAGGTTATTTAATGCTTGCTACAACTGAGGAAGAACATGAACAATTTACAAAAAATGTGAAATTACAAAACAGTTTAGGTATTCCTTCTAAACAGTTAACAAAGGAAGAAGCGTTAAAAATTGTTCCACACTTAAATCCTGATGCTTTTTTAAGTGCTACATTTTGCCAGACAGATGGTCATTTGAACCCCTTTAAAATGACAGAAGCTTATTATTTAGCTGCTAAAAAATTAGGTGTTACGTTTTCATTTTTTGAAGAAGTTTTAGATATTATCGTAAAGGATCAAAAAATCGAACAGGTCATCACGACAAAAAACACTTATGACACGCATCAAGTTGTTAATGCCGCTGGTGGATATTCGAAAGAAATCGGATTATTAGCAGGTGTTGATATTCCGGTGTATGCTGAAAACCATGAAATATTAGCAACGGAGCCCATTGAAAAAATTCAAGGTCCCATGGTCATGTCCTTTTCCAAAAATATTTATTGTCAACAAGTTCCACACGGTGCATTTTTAATGGGTCGTAGCAATCCATTCGTTGAAAAGAATCACTCAACTGAATCTACATGGCAATTTCTTGATGAGATGGCTAAAACTGTTTGCGAGATTTTACCGATTGTTGGCAATTTACGTGTTGTCAGACAATGGGGTGGATCTTATAACATGTCACCAGATCGTCAACCCATATTAGGGAGAACCGATCAACTGGATGGCTTTTATCTTGCATGTGGATTCTCTGGTCATGGATTTATGTTTGCTCCGATGACCGGTCTATTACTTGCTGAAGACATTATGAATGAAAAACCTTCGATTGACATGGAACCTCTTTCCATCAATCGTTTTAAAGATAAAGACGAATTTCATATTGAAAAATCCGTCGTATAAAAAAGGAGAGATATTATGGCAATTTATAGTTATCAAACAGAACCACTTACACCATTTTCTAAAGAGGAGTATCAAAAAGCGTATTTAAAAGGCTTAGAAAAAGTAAAATCATATGTTGGTGCATCGTATGATTTAGTCATCAATGGAAAAAGAGTTAAAACGAATAAGCAAATGAAGTCTTTGAATCCATCAAATCATCAAGAAGTGATTGGAACAATATCACAAGCTTCGATTGAACATGCTGATTTAGCACTCGATTCTGCACTCAAAGCGTTTGAAACATGGAAGTATGTAAAACCAGAGGTAAGAGCGGATGTTTTATTTAAGTCAGCTGCAATTTTAAGAAGAAGAAAATTCGAGTTTGCTGCATTAATGACACTTGAAGCTGGAAAACCATGGATTGAGGCAGATGCTGATGTTGCTGAAGCCATTGACTTTTTAGAGTATTATGGTCGTCAAATGCTTCAACTTGAACACATTGATCAAGTTGTTTTATCACGAAGAGATTTAGAAAGAAACGAATATAAGTATATTCCGCTCGGTGTTGGAGCAGTCATCTCTCCATGGAATTTCCCACTTGCTATTTTAGTAGGTATGTCATCTGCTGCGATTGTTAGTGGAAACACAGTCTTATTAAAGCCAGCTTCAACGACACAAGTTATCGCATATAAATTTGTTGAAGTTTTAGAAGAAGCAGGTCTTCCTAACGGTGTTATTAATTTTATTCCAGGAAGTGGTGCTGAGATTGGTGATTACATCGTCAATCACCCTAAAATTCGTTTTATTTCGTTTACAGGCTCTAAAGAAGTAGGTATTAGTATCTACGAAAAAGCAGCGAAAGTCCATAAGGGACAAATCTGGTTAAAACGAGTCATTGCAGAAATGGGTGGAAAGGATACGATTGTTGTCGATAAGGACGCTGACCTTGACTTAGCAGCTGATGCTATCATTAAGTCTGCATTTGGTTTTAGCGGTCAAAAATGTAGTGCATGCTCTAGAGCAGTGATTCATCAAGATGTATACGATGTTGTTGTTGAAAAAATGTTAAATGTCGTTAAAACATTACCTGTTGGACCAGCAGAATTAAAAGAAACGTTTGTCGGACCAGTTAATGATAGCAGAGCATTTGAAAAAATAACTTCATATTTTGAAGTTGGCAATAAAGAAGGAAAACTGATTTTTGGTGGTAAGGCTGATAGCTCAAAAGGTTATTTCATCGAACCAACCATTTATATTGACGTTAAACCTGATGCTCGATTAATGCAAGAAGAAATTTTTGGACCCATTTTAGCTGTATGTAAGGTCAAAGACTTTAACGAAGCACTTGATGTTGCAAATAATACAGAGTACGGATTAACAGGTGCTGTTATATCAAATAATCGCATGCATCTTGAAAAAGCACGAAGAGAATTTCATGTAGGAAACTTATATTTTAATCG
>SBGC01000020.1 GCA_006226985.1 Bacillota bacterium
GTGTCTTATATGAAGATGATGATCTATTAATTGTCGATAAACCAGCATATCTTTTAGTCCATACTGATGGAAATACATTTGATACATTGACCAATCGTGTTCAATACTATTATCAACAAAAAGATATTGAGATTGATGCATTCCCAGTTCATCGTATCGACTTTGAAACAAGTGGAATGATTATTTTTGCAAAACATTTTCTTGCACAATCCTATTTTTCATATCTTTTTGAAGCACAAGAATTGAAAAAAATTTATGTATGTGTCTGTAGAAACCCATTTGACAAAATGGAAGATGTCATTAAAACACCTATTGGAAAAGATAGACATACAGCTAAACAAATCGTTTCACCGACTGGAAAGACGTGTGAGACAAAATATCAAGTTATTGAACAAATGGGTGAATTATCAAAAGTATTTGTTGAGATAAAAGGTGGTAGAAAACACCAAATTCGTGTTCACATGGCAAGTATTAATCATCCGATTGTTGGCGATAAGCTTTATGGTATTAACGACTATCAACGGATGTTGTTACATTTTAAGCATGTAGAATTTATTCATCCAAGAACGATGCAACCTTTTGTTTTTGAATCAAAAGAGCCATTTTAGGAGGAATTTCTATGAGTAAAGATTTAATCATTACACGCATGTCAAATTCATCTTGGTTTAAACTAAATATCTTAGGATTAGTCATACATTTGGATCCAGGTTATGGTGGTTTTTATGAAAATCAGGGTTTTAAAGAAAGCGATATGGGAAAAGCTGATTTTATCTTTATCTCTCATGAGCATAAAGATCATATACGACTAGAGGCCATTGAGAAACTTTTTGGCAAGCATACAACCTTAGTTGTTTCAAAAAGCTGTGAAAAAGAATTAATGTTTCATCATAACGTTATCTTACCAGGTCAAAAAATCGTATTTGAAAAATTTAGTGTAGAAGCTATATACGCTTATAATACAGAGCAGGGACATTCGACTAAAAAATATCACCCTAAGGATACATATTTAGGCTTCGTTCTCACCTTTGATCATTTTAGAATCTATTTTGCTGGAGACACGGACATCACAGATGAAATGAAGCAATTAGAAAAAATAGATCTCGCATTTCTACCCATCGGTGGAACATATGTTATGGACTTAGATGAAGCAGTGGAAGCAACCACAATCATTAAACCTAAATATGTTGTACCCATGCATCAAGCAAACGAAAGTCTTGAAAATTTTTCTCACAAAGTAAGCAATTATCAAGCGATTATCTTATATCCAGGAGAATCATTCAAATTGAATATATAATTTAAATCATATCATGATGGTATAAATTGTCAGTCAAAAATATAATAAGGAGAAGAAAATGGTTACCTATCAAGATTTAAACAAATGGGTTGGCGAGATGGCAGAACTATGTCAACCTGATCACATTCATTGGTGTGATGGATCTGATGAAGAAAATGAGGGCTTCATGCAAGAAATGGTGAATGCTCATAAAGCAATAAAACTCAATCCATTTAAACGTCCAGGATCTTATGCGTTTTTTAGTGATCCATCGGACGTTGCACGTGTAGAAAATCGTACGTTTATCGCATCAAAACATGAAAGTGATGCAGGACCTACAAATAACTGGCGTGATCCGAAAGAACTAAAAGAAACGATGAGAAATTTATATAAGGGCTCTATGAAGGGTAGAACGATGTATGTCATACCTTTTATGATGGGACCTTTTGGATCACCATTATCAAAGATTGGTATTCAGTTAACTGACTCTTTATATGTTGTTGTCAATATGCGAATGATGACTCGCATGGGAAAGAAAGTTTTAAAAGAACTTGAAAAAGTAAAAACCTTTATTCCCTGTCTTCATTCTGTAGGCTATCCACTCGTTGCTGGACAGGAAGATGTTGAATGGCCATCAGCACCGATTGAACAAAAATATATTTCACATTTCCCAGAAGAAAAATTAATATGGTCTTATGGTTCTGGATATGGTGGGAATGCACTTTTAGGGAAAAAGTGTCTAGCCTTAAGAATTGCAACTGTTATGGCTAAAGAAGAAAAATGGATGGCTGAACATATGCTCATCTTAAAACTAACGAATCCATTTGGGGATGTTAAGTATGTATTAGGTGCTTTTCCAAGTGCATGTGGGAAAACAAATTTATCCATGCTAGTGCCTACGATTCCTGGTTGGAAAGTTGAAACAGTTGGTGATGATATTGCATGGATATGGATGAAAGAAGATGGTAGATTATACGCCATTAATCCGGAAGCAGGATTTTTTGGAGTCGCTAAAGGAACGTCTTTTCAGTCAAATCCGAATGCGATGAAAGCTATCTCAAAACATACACTATTTACCAATGTCGCACTCACTGATGACTTAGATGTCTGGTGGGAAGGTATTGATGGAGAAACACCAGAACATTTAATTGACTGGCGTAAAAAAGATTGGTTTAAAGGATCTGATACACCTGCAGCCCATCCAAATTCACGGTTTACCGTATCAGCATCACAATGCCCTGTAATAGCAGATGAATGGGATTCAAAAGATGGTGTTTTAATTTCAGCTATTTTAGTTGGAGGAAGAAGACCGACAACTATTCCTTTAGTTCATGAAGCCATTTCATGGAATCATGGTGTTTTCATGGGATCTATTATGGGCTCAGAAATTACTGCTGCAGCGATATCTGATAAAATAGGTCAAGTCAGAAGAGATCCTTTTGCAATGTTACCTTTTATCGGTTATCATGTGGGTGATTATTTAAAGCATTGGCTTGATATGAAAACCATGACCGATGAAAGCAAGTTACCCAAAATATTCTACGTAAATTGGTTTAGAAAAGATGAAAATAATCATTTTATGTGGCCAGGATTTGGTGACAATTCACGTGTTTTAAAATGGATATTTGAGCGATGTGATGGTATAGGTAAAGCAAAATTAACCCCTATCGGTTATATGCCAACCCATGATGCTATTGATACTTCACATTTAAATATTCAACCTGAGACGATGAAAAAATTAACTGATGTAAATTTCCAAGAATGGCTAGATGAAGTAGCATCCATACGAAATTATTACATGACTCTAGGTGATAAGCTACCTAAAT
>SBGC01000138.1 GCA_006226985.1 Bacillota bacterium
ATAGGTATTTTAAAAATGATGCGTTATAATAAATATAATATGACAAGAAAGGACGTTACATATATGTCAACTTGGGATTTATCGATTTTTTATCCAAATTTAGAAGCATGGGAAGAGGACTTAAAAAACCTTTCTCCATACATTGAAAGACTTGCATCTTTTCAAGGAAAACTAAGCGAGTACGAACATTTTAAAGCTTTTTATGAACTTGAAGAGGAATCAACAAAACTACTTTATCGTTTATATGCATACATTCATTTAAGTAGTGATTTAAATCTAAAAGATACTGTGAAATCAGCAAAGAATCAACAAATGATGCTGATGTTATCACAACTTAATCAAAAAACATCATGGGTTTCACCAGAATTGATTCAAATAGGTGAAACAAAAGTGATGGAAATGGTTCAAAGAGATCCATTTTTAATGACTTATAAGTTTCAAATGGAAAAACTTTTCTTACAACAAAAATATGTCTTAAGTGGTGATCAGGAAAAGATTTTAGCAAACTTTGGGCCTACACGGAGCATTCCATCGTCTCTTTATCAAGCATTAGCTATTATTGATGCTAGTGATGAGACTATCAAAATGTCAGATGGCAAAAAAGTTAAAATTACATTAACTAACTTCCGCTCACTCATCCCAGAAGCTCCAACAGCTAAAGATCGCAAAAAAATCTTTGAAGCAGCATTTAAACGCTACAAAGATAACAAAGCTGCATTCGCTAGCGCTTATAATTTAGTTTTACAACAACTCGCAGCAAACTATAAATCAAGAGGATACACTTCTGCTTTAGAAGCTGCATTATTTAGAAATAACATTCCTGTATCTGTTTATCATAACTTAGTCAATACTGCATATGAAAACACAGCACCTATCAAGAGATATCTTCGTTTACGTAAAAAACATCTTGGACTCAAGAAATATCATACATATGATCGTTTCTTAAAACTTGCAAAAGATGATACTAAATATCCATTCAAAGAAGCTCGCGAATTATTCTTTAAAGCGATTGAACACATGGATCCAGCGTTTGTAAGTCATCAAAAAGATGCAGTTAAAGATGGATTTGTTGATGCTTATCCACAAGATGGAAAACGTACAGGTGCATATTCATCCGGTTTTTATGGATACCATCCTTTTATATTACTCAATCATGATGACACACTAGATGCAGTCTTTACACTTGCTCATGAAGCAGGTCATAGTGCACACACCATCTTCTCCAATGAATCACAACCGATGGCAAATGCCGATTACACAATCTTTGTTGCTGAGATTGCTTCAACGTTTAATGAACATGCGTTACTAGACTATTTATTATCAAAAGCTGAATCAAAAACACAAAAAATTGATTTACTTGAATCAGCGATTGATGGCATTATGGCAACCTTCTTCCGTCAAACATTATTTGCTACATACGAACTACGTGCAAATGAACTTGTTGAAAAAGGTATGCCTATAACAGATGAATCTTTATCAAAGATTATGATTGATTTATACAAACATTATTACAATCTTGATATCACTAAAGAAGAAGGCAAACAATATGTCTGGGCGTATATTCCACACTTATTCCATACACCATTCTATGTCTATCAATATGCGACAAGCTATAGTGCATCACTAAAGATTTATGACAATGTTAGATCAAACCAACCAAAGGCTATGGAAAACTATCTTGGATTGCTAAAATCAGGCGGTAGTGACTATCCTGTCAACCAAGCAGCTAAAGCTGGTGCAGATTTAACAGATAAGAAAACATTTAAAGCAGTGATTAATCGTTTTAAAGAACTTATTGACCAACTTGAAAAAGTGCTTGAAGAATAATAGATAATACGTTATAATGAAGTTGCGATGAGAAGGAAAGAGAATTTATCAAATATCTTTAAGAGAGCTGGGATGGTGAAAACCAGTAGATATGATAATTCGATGGGACCTTTGAGCAAAAGTATGTCGGCTTTAACGACTATTGAGGGCTAGAATGATATTCTAGAACTAAGGTGGCACCGCGATTAAAATCGTCCTTAGATTATTTGGGACGATTTTTTATTTTTAGGAGGAACTATGAAAAGATTAGTATCAGGCATCAAGCCAACAGGCCAATTAACACTTGGAAATTATATTGGTGCACTGCGCCAATTTGTGAAGTTACAAGATGAGCTCGAAGATACAGAGTTCTTCATTTTTATCGCTGATTTACATGCGATAACAACACCACAAGATCGACAAGAGCTGAAGAAAAACATTCGAAGTGTTGCTGCTCTCTATATTGCTTGTGGATTAAATCCAGAAAAAGTGAATTTATTTGTCCAATCAGAGGTAGATGAACATGCTGTTTTAGGTTATATCATGGAATCGACAGCGTATGTTGGTGAAATGGAGAGAATGACACAGTATAAAGACAAAAAAGGTAAGCAAACAGAGGGCATTCGCACATCTCTTCTTACTTATCCAGCACTAATGGCTGCGGACATTCTATTATATGATGCAAATATTGTTCCGATTGGGGATGACCAGAAACAACACTTAGAACTCACTAGAAATCTTGCTGAACGATTTAATAATCTTTATGGAGATACTTTTGTTGTTCCAGAAGGTTTCTTCCCAAAAACAGGTGCGCGTATCAAATCACTCACAGATCCAACAAAAAAGATGGATAAAAGTAATGAGAATCATAAGTCATATATCTTATTACTCGATGATTTACAAACGGTTAGAAATAAAATAAAGAGTGCTGTCACTGATTCAGATAATACAATTAAATTTTCACAAAGTACAAAACCTGGAATCTCTAACTTACTTCAGATTTATGCATCACTAACAGATTACTCGATTAAAGAAATTGAAAAGAAATACGAACACACAAGTTATTCCATCTTTAAAACAGATTTAGCTGAAGTTGTCGCTGATGCATTAAGACCTATCCAACAAAGATATTTTGAAATTATCAATAGTCCAGAACTTGATGAGATCTTAGATCGTGGTCGTGAAAGAGCAAAATTAATCGCTTCACGAAAGATGCAAAAAGTATTCAAAAAAATTGGTTTAGGTAGAGTTTATAAATAAAAAGGGCAAATTTGCACTTTATT
>SBGC01000174.1 GCA_006226985.1 Bacillota bacterium
GAAAACTAGAAATTATTTTCAATTTTTTTATTTATAATAAACAATTTTATTGGCCTAAAGTTGTAATTTTTTTGATTGTTTTTTTCTTAAAGATGGGGTATGCTTATTATGGGTGATACCATGGATGATATTAAATTCCGTTTGCCAAAAAGAAAAGACGGACAAAAAACATTTGATCGCATCATTGACACTGCTAAAAAGCTTTTTTCAAAAAAAGGTTATCAAGCAACATCAATTAATGAGATTATCGAAAAATCACGAATAGCCACAGGTACTTTTTACTTATACTTTGATGATAAGTTCGCACTTTATTCATATGTATTATCCATGTATCGTAAAGCGATTCGAAAAGCAATCTCTGAAGGTATTCACGATGCGACGAGTCGCCACGAGAAAGAAAGACTTGGTTTACGCGCATTCTTAAAATTTGCATGGAATGATCCACTAGCATATCGAATTATCTGGGAATCGATGTTTGCAGATAAAGAACTCTTTAGAGAGTATTATGAAGCATTTAGTAAAGATTATGTTAGACAACTTCAACATGCTGTTGATGATAAAGAAGTCAGAGATGATATTGACTTAGAAACCTTATCTTATGTACTCATGGGAATTTCTAATTTCGTTGGTTTACAAGTACTTTTTAGAGAAACTTTAACTGAAAAAGATTTAGATCATATTACAGATGAAGTCATGAAGATCTTGAAAGATGGTATGTTTAAATAAATAAAAAAAAACAGGCTTAGTTCGATGGGAACTGAGCCTTATTCTTTGTGATATTATTCTTCGATTTTGCAGGTATTAATACCAAATAATCGGTATAATCCACAGAACTTAAAGTATGCTGTAAATATCATGACTGCTGATCCAATAAAGAAGAATGGACTTACAAAAATGCCTAGTACAGCAAAACCTAAAGCTAAAACATAACGAATGATTTGGTCGAGTTTACCAACGTTTTTCTTGAGCTTCATATGATCCTCCTTTTCTTAATTAGTCTTGATTTCTATGATAGATCCGTCACAAGGTAATGTGAGTCTGCAACTTAGTTTATCTTCAATACCTTGGCCGAGTTCAAATCTGAAAAAGTCGATGACATCTATTTGATGATCTCTAAGCAGTTCTTTAACTGTCTTGGATGAATCTTTAATAAAGGGTTGTTCGTAAAGTGTGAGTGATTTAACATGTTTAAGAAAGTCTTCTTCTTTTTGTTGTGGATGTTCTTTTTCAAACATCATTTTTTCGTATGCGAGCGTTTGTTCATCAATTAAATCAAATGTCATATATGTTGGTGGATTAGCAGCAACTTGCATTGCTAGATCTTTAGCTAAAGCATCATTCTTATTGTTTAGTATAACTAAAGTAACAACTTTACCACCTTGATGGATGTATGAACCAAACGATTGTTTATCTGACTTTTTTATGCGAAAAAATCGTCTTAAATAAGCATTTTCTTTGATAATACCTGATGTATAAAGAATGAACTCGTCTACGGTTTGTTTACCTAAACTAACCTTTAGAGCTTCTTTAGGATAGTTTGCTTTTGACTCTATTAATGCTTTTCCAAGAGTTGCCATTAAATGCTTAAAATCTTCATTTTTACTGACAAAATCGGTTTCTGCATTTACTTCAAATAAAATAGCTTCATTCTCCTTAATTTCAACATGACATAAGCCTTTGGATGCGACTCTTTTAGATTTTGCAAGTTCTTTAACTTCAGATTCAAGAAGCTCTTTAGCTTTTTCAAAATCTCCACTAGCTTTTTCTAATGCATTCTTACATTCAAGCATACCAGCTTTTGTTTCTTCCCTTAGTTTTTTTATTAATGTTAGTGACATGATCTATACCTCAACTTCATTTTACCTATTTTAATCCATAAATACTTAAAAAACGCTTAAAAATAAATAAAAAAGGCACGAATGCCTTAATCATTAAAGAGTGATAATTGTTCCATCGATAATTTTTTATTTCCTGAAACAATGCGCTGCCACTTCGAACTTCTTCCTTTTCCAAGTGGTCTGATTTTATCTTCATCTTTTAATCTTTTTAACGTGCGATCAATGGTTGCATCACTCACGTTTGGATGTCGTTTACGGATATCTTCTTTCGTGAAGATTTCATCAATTTTTAAAATACTATTTTCAATGTTATTTGATTTGTTAAGTTCTTTTTCAAATGCGTACTCATGCGCCATACTATCGACTTCATCATATGCTTTAAGGAGTAAATTAATGAGCATACGAGACAGTAGATCTGTTTGTGCATAACCGGTTGACCAGTAGTAATTTGCATTAATTACACCGCTCTTCCAGCCTTCTTTTTCATTTAAAAAGTATTTGAAGAAACTGACATATTTAAACACAGTAAAATCTCTTAATAAGAGTGAGTATAGTAAAATCAAAGAGACTAAATCTTGATGTTTTGAAACGATATCCATATTGATAAAGTCAACATAGAAATTAGCAATCAACTGTGTTAGCTCAAAACGCTTTGATTTCACATTTTTTTCATAAATTTGCATGAGTTTTTCTAAATCGTCTCTTTTAGAGACTTTTTTTAGTCTTAGAACCCCTTCTTCTTGTTTATCGTAGGTGTTGAATTGAATCTGATCGTTATTTTTTGATAATAATTTCATTAAACTTCCGACTTCATTAACTAAAAGTTCAAAGGATTCAGGATGTTTATGAAGTTGGTTTAGGGCTTGTTTCAAATTGAGAAGTAAATGTTCATCTTTTGTTCGTGCACTCATCGGTTTTTTGGCAAACAATCGAATGCGTGGATCTGTCATCTTTAAATCGAAGTAATGAGCGAGGGCAATGAGATTATTTTCCATCGTTTTCTTTTCAAAAGCAAAAAGATCACGAGAAAATAAATCATCATAATAAAATGATTTTCCTTTATATTCATAAAGTGAAAGCAACATCAACATCACTTCATTCGATATTTGGATGCGTTCCATATTTGATAAAGCTTTCATCAAATCATTCCTTTCTTAGTGAGCGAAGCTTGATCCACCAATAAATTCTCTAAGGAGTGAATTACATGGGACGATTTCATCATCGATATCTTTAAAGTATTTTAAGAACTTAAGTAGTCTATTCGCTGTAATATAGTGTCTGTTATCTTTGGGGATTGCTTGTAGTTGTTGAACTGCATGTTTCTTTAACACTGCAAATTCATAAGTTAATTCAGAATTAAATACATAGTTCGCTTCATTTTGGAAAGGATAAATCCATTTAAACTCCCCTCTTCGAACCGATGGCCACATATCCATCGTATCAATAGCGGATGAATTACGATATTTTTGATCGCGTACGATTCGTCGAAGTAATCTTAACTCTGTAATTGAGATTGGATTATGATCATCAATATGGAGTTGTGTTTGTGGAGCGATGTAAATATTAAACTTTTGATGTTTTGGAATACTTTGTGTCATACGTTCATTTAAAGCATGAATTCCCTCGATAATAATCGGTGTATCATGATTTAATCTGATTGTTTTACCTTTTTCACGAACACCCGTTTTAAAGTTAAATTTAGGAAGTGTGACTTCTTGACCCCTGACTAAAGCTGACATATCATGATTAAAAAGCGCTACATCAAGTGAATCAACATGCTCCAAATCTGGTGAACCGTCGTCATTTTTAGGTGCTTTATCTTTACTAAAGTAATAATCATCAATGGAAATCATCACAGGCTTTAAGCCTCTTGTCATTAGTTCTACACGTAATCTATTGGAAAATGTTGTTTTACCCGATGATGAAGGTCCAGCTATGGCGATTAATCGAATAGAATCGATATTATTTTGAATGAGATTACCTAATTCATTTAATTGATGGTTATGTTTGGATTCACACATGTTCACAAAGTCAACAGCTGAGTGGTAATCTTTTGCATATTCATTAATTTTAGGAATGGTATTTCCTTGAATAATTTTACCCCATTTTGCAGCTTCTTTGAGTGCAACACCAAATGTTGGTTCATCCTTAAACTTAGGAATCTCACCATGAAATTCTGCACGAGGATATTGAATTAAAAATCCTGGATGATATAAGAATAGATTAAACTCAGTTAAATAACCAGTTGAAGGTAACATGTAGCCAAACATATAGTTAATGTAACCATCACATTCATACATATTGACATAATCTTCTTCACGATAAGCGATAATAGCAACCTTATCTGGCATATCTAGTTCTGTATAGACTTTCGTTGCTTCTCCGACAGAGATTCTTTTTCGTGTGATTTCTAGATTTAAAGCAATGAGTTTTTGAACTTCTTCTTGAATATCAGAAACGACTTGATCTGTCATCACGAGATCAAAGTTTTCAATGACGCCTAAAATCGATCGTGAAATGGAATAATTAAACTTGATTTTTGCCTGTGGATAAAGTCTTTTCACTGCCATGGCAATGACATAGCGAAGTGTAGATTCGTAAATACGAATGGCATCCCCATGGTTATAACTTAAGAACTTAATATCAGCATCTTTGGTAACGATAAAACTGAGTTCTCGTAAACGTCCATTGACAGTCGCTGCAAGGGGTCTATCTGCTTTAACATCTTTTGCGACATCGGATAGTGCAATGGCTCCTGGATATTTAAATGTTTTGTCTTCAATCTTTAAATTCATATTTTTCTCCTCATTCATCATCTTCATCAAAGAGATCTAGACGACTTAAATGTATTTTTTTGTTATCTTTCGTAATGATTTCTTCTTTCACAATGTCTGTGATAATTTCTTGTTTAACCTCTTTTTTAACTGTCTTAGGTTTGATGATTTCTTCTTCGACTTCTTCAACTGCCTTAAAGATTTCAATCGATAATCCCTTACCTAAGTCTTCGGTATCAAAGATTTTCTTTCCAAATTTATTACCTGAGTATTTCAGTTCACTTACTGTTGTAAGAATCGCTTGTTTTTCAGTAATAATTCGTGCACCAACATTTTCTTTTTGTTGAACACGTGACAATCTAGCTGCTGAAACAGCATCATGAGGATTTGCCTTTTGATGTTCGATGACGATAATACCACGTCTATTTCGATTATAAATAGGTAATTCTTCAACGATATCTTTAATAACATGTCCTCTCGATGTTAACATGATAAATTCATCACCTGGTTTAACGTAAAGTGCAGCGACGAGTTCGTCTTCTTCATTTAAACTCATCGATTTGACACCACCAGCTTGTAGGCCATAAAGAGGAAGTTCTTCTGATCTGAAGCGAAGTGCATAACCTTTTTTCGAAATTGATAGGATATTTTTTCGTTCATGCATATCAACAAACGCAAGTTCATCCCCATCAGATAACTTCATGCAACGAATGGGTTTATTATATCTTGATACTTCAAAATCTTCTAATTTGGCTTGTTTCATCATGCCTTGTTTTGTAGCTAGTAATAACTTAACAGGTTCTTTGAAGTTTCTTCCTGCAAAGACTTTAACGATACGTTCATTTTTTTCAATGGGAACGATGTTATTTAAATAAATACCTAAATCCTTCCATTTTTGATCATCGATTTTGTAGACTGGAAGGAAGACATAATTACCAAGGTTAGTAAAAACTAAGAGAGTATCTAGTGTATTTAATTCTTCTTCAAAAATTAAAGCATCATCTGTTTTTAAACCTACGGTTTGTGATTGTTGGAATGACCGTGTTGATGCACGTTTGATATAACCATCTTTGGTAACACCAACCATCACCATTTCTTCAGAGATTAAGTCTTTTTGATCAATCTTAATGTTTTCAATTTCTGCTTCAATTTCAGATTTTCGATCTTCACCTAACAGTGCACTAATCTCTACAAGTTCTCTTTTGATGACTCTACGAAGCGCATTTTCGCTTGATAAGATATGTTGCAATTCTTTAATGCGATCATCTAGATTTTCATTTTCTTGTTGTAATAGTAAGATATCTGTATTTGATAAACGATAAAGTTGTAACGTAACAATCGCTTCAGCTTGAAGGTCAGAAAAATCGAATGCTTTCATGATGTTTTCTTTAGCATTCTGCTTGTTTTGTGAATTTCGAATAATTTTGATGATTTCTTCAACAACAGAAACCATTTTAATTAAGCCTAAGACAATATGTTGACGTTTCGATGCTTTTTCAAGTTCATAATTAGATCTGTTTGTTATAACATCTTTTTGATGATCAATATAGGTCTTTAAAATCGGAATAACACCGACTAAGACAGGTCTGTGATTTAAAATAGCGACCATGTTATAGTTATAGGCAACTTGTAAATCTGTTGATTTAAATAAGAAACTTAACATAAACTGTGCATCAGCACCTTTTTTTAAGTCAATCGCAATCCGCATACCTTCTTGATCGGTTTCATCACGGATTTCTAAAATATCGTCTATTTTTTTATCTATACGAAGCATATCAATCGATTTAACGAGTTCTGCTTTATTAACTTCGTAAGGTATTTCAGTGATGACGATGCGATCTTGAGATTTTGACATCTCTTCAATCATCGTTTTCGCACGAACGACAACTTTACCTGCACCAGTTTCTAAGGCTTGTAAAATACCTTGATGTCCTTGAACGATACCACCTGTTGGGAAGTCTGGTCCTTTGATATATTTCGCTAAATCTAAAAAGCTTAAATTTTCATTATCAATTAAAGCAATCGTCGCTTCAACGACTTCTCTTAAGTTATGGGGTGGAATTTTAGTTGCATAACCAGCACTAATACCGGTTGCTCCGTTCACGAGTAAATTTGGG
This sequence comes from Bacillota bacterium, assembly GCA_006226985.1. Taxonomy (GTDB): domain Bacteria; phylum Bacillota_I; class Bacilli_A; order Acholeplasmatales; family Acholeplasmataceae; genus Peloplasma. The sequence goes on from SBGC01000174.1 coordinate 6,730, forward strand.
AATTTAGCAGGTAAAACGGTAGGTTCTAATTCTTCATCATCAAAGTTAGGGACGAAAGGTACGGTTCTTTTATCAATATCTTGGAGAAGTGCTTCACTCGCTTTAGAAAGTCTTGCTTCTGTATAACGCATTGCTGCAGCAGAATCACCATCGATTGAACCATTATTACCATGCATATCAATCAGTGGAACTCTCATTTTAAAATCTTGAGATAATCTGACCATTGCTTCATAAATCGATGAATCACCATGTGGGTGATATTTACCCATAACCTCACCAGCGATTCTCGCTGATTTCTTATAAGGTTTATTATGAAACATACCAAGTTGTTGCATGGCATATAAAATACGTCGTTGTACAGGCTTTAAACCATCTCTTGCATCAGGTAGTGCACGATCTTGAATAATATATTTTGAATAGCGACCAAAACGCTCGGAGACGATGTCTTCTAAGTTTGATTCAATGACTTTTTCGACAAACTTGTCTATTTTTTCACTTATTTTCATCATAAATCTCCTTTCTGCAGGTCAAAATCATCGGAGACTTCAAAGTCTACGTTTTCTTCTATCCACATTCTTCTAGGTGCGACATCATCACCCATGAGTACTGTAATCCGTTTATCAGATGCTGATAAATCATCAATTTTTACTTGTATGAGTGATCGTGATTCAGGATTCATTGTCGTTTCCCATAATTGGGATGCATTCATTTCACCTAAACCTTTGTAACGTTGAATATTATAAGGAGCATCATCAATTAATGCTTTTAGTTCTTCATCACTCCACGCATAAAAAATCTCATCTTTTTTACCTCTCTTACGTGTTAACTTGTATAGAGGGGGTTGAGCGATATATAATCTTCCATCTTCGATAAGTGGTCTCATATATCTAAAGAAGAAAGTGAGTAATAAGACTTGAATATGTGCACCATCAGTATCCGCATCCGTCATAATAATGACTTTATTGTAGTTGCATTTCTTTAAATCGAAATCTGCACCAAAATCTGCACCAATGGTATAAATCATCGTTGAAATTTCTTCATTTTTTAAAATCGTATCAACAGACGTTCTTTCCGTATTAATAACTTTCCCACGAAGTGGTAATATTGCTTGAAATCTTCGGTTTCTACCTTGTTTAGCAGAACCACCGGCAGAATCCCCTTCAACTAAGAAAAGTTCATTGACTGTTTTATCTTTTCCTTGTGCTGGTGTTAATTTACCTGATAAAGAGACTTCCTTTTTATTTTTACTCTTCCCGTTTCTCGCTTCATCTCTTGCTTTTCTAGCAGCTTCTCTTGCACGTTGTGCAGATAAAGCACGAGAAATAATTTGGCTAGCGATTTGTTTGTTTTCTTCAAGGTATGTTGACATATAGTCATAAAAGGTTGTATCTGTTGCATTTCTTGCTTCTGGTGTTCCGAGTTTTCCTTTGGTTTGTCCTTCAAATTCTAAGACTTCTTCAGGAATGCGAAGTGAAAGAACAGCCGTTAAGCCTTCTCTGATATCTGAACCATCTAAATTAGGATCTTTATCTTTTAAAATGGCATATTTTCTTGCATAATCATTTAAACAACGGGTTAAAGATGATTTGAAACCAATTTCATGTGTTCCACCATCTTTTGTTCTGACGTTATTAACGAATGATAAAATATTTTCTGTGTAAGAAGTTGTAAACTGAAATGCGATATCAATTTCAATCTTTTTCTTCTTATGTGATTCTAATGTATATTCAGCTTCAATTAAATGAGTATCATGTATCCCTTGCTTTTCTTTGTTTAAAAAGTCGACAAAAGCTTTTATACCATCATCATATTGGAAAGATTCTTTTTGTGGTTTACGTTGGTCGATTAAATTGATCTTTAAGCCTTTAATTAGGAATGCAGATTCTTTTAATCTTTCTTTGATTAAATCATATTGAAAAAGTGTTGTTGAAAATATTTTAGGATCTGGTTTAAACCAAACGGTTGTTCCTGTCTTCT
>SBGC01000074.1 GCA_006226985.1 Bacillota bacterium
AGAGCGCTTCACGATCAAGGCATACATTGTCCAAACGATGTTCAAGTTATTGGTTATGATGATATTGAATTTGCAAAACGTTTTACACCGCCATTAACGACGATTAAACAAGATCGGAAAATGCTTGGTGAACTTGCTGCTCAAGAACTCATTAAGCAAATGGAACATACCAAAGATAAAAAAGAACACGTCATTAAAATACCAGTAACACTTATTGAGCGTGAAACAACAAAAAATTTTTAGTACTTGTTTTTAGCAAAAACATGATATAATCATTTACGAAAACCATTTCGTAAACCGGTACCAGGAGGATTTGATGAGAAAATTAGCCATTTTAATCATGATAACTTTTCTCGTGATTCTCGTAGCTTGTCAAGATAATAAGGAGATAGAAACCGTGAAGACTTATCAAATAACACCCTATGTTACACGTGGTGATAAAACGAAACTACTCACCGAAGATCCTCAATTTCAAACAGATTTTGAAGAAAGAACATCACTTAATCAAGTTGAAATTGATCTCAATACAACATTTCAAACCATGGATGGTTTTGGTGCAGCAATGACCGAATCCTCTGCATATTTATTTAAAAACCTATCAGAACAACAAAGAGAAACAGTCATGAACGATTTATTTTCATCAAGTGGTATTAACATTAGTTTTGTTAGAGTTCCTATGGGAGCATCTGACTTTGCTCTTGATAATTATTCTTATAATGATATACCCGTTGATGAAACAGACATAAACATGGAACAATTTACATTAGCTAGAGATGAACAATATGTGATTCCGATGCTTCAATTAGCAAAAGAGAAGAATCCTAACGTTTTACTAATGGGTTCACCATGGTCAGCTCCAGCCTGGATGAAAGATACAAAAACAATGAATGGTGGATCATTAAAAGATATCTACCATGAAGCGTATGCAAAATATTTTGTTAAGTTTATAGAAGGGTATCAAGAAAGAGGATTACCGATTTATGCGGTAACACCACAAAATGAACCTCTTCATCAAACAACGAATTATCCAACTATGTATATGACCGCAATGCAACAAGTTCAATTTGTTAGAGCGCTCGGAGAAGCATTTGCTGAAAGAGATTTAGAAACACTAATTATTGCTTATGATCATAACTGGGACCAACCATCTTATCCTAACACAGTCATTGGTAGTCCATTATCAAAAATTTACACTGCTGGTGCAGCATTCCATTGTTATGGTGGTGAAGTTGAAAGACAAAACACCGTTAACAAGCTATACCCAGATAAAGGTATTTGGTTTACTGAGTGTTCAGGAGGACGTTGGGCAACAAATTTCAGTTCAAATATGAGTTGGAATATGGAAAACGTATTTATTGGTTCTATTAATTATCATGCTAAATCAGTACTCATGTGGAATTTAGCATTAGATGATCAAGATGGTCCTCAAAATGGTGGTTGTTCAAACTGTCGTGGCGTTGTTACAGTTCATGCAGATGGATCATACACACGAAACGAAGAATATTACATGATTGGTCATTTCTCAAAATTTGTTGAACAAGGTGCTGTAAGAATTGCTTCAACATCATCAAATGACAACATCTTACTAACAACCTTCAAAAATCCTGATGGAACAATTGTTGTTGTTATGCATAATAAATCAAATACTTCATTTACATTTAATTTGAAGATTGATGGTACAAATCAAAACTATATGATTACAGGAAGAACGACCGTATCATTTGTCCTCGAGGAAATTCATGAAGCTATATAACAAACTGGTATTTAAAAGTGATTTTTCAAAAGATGGAAAACCTAACCCATCAGAATTCACACATCAAATCGGAGCACACAAGTGGGGAAACAGAGAAGAACAATATTATACAGACTCACTTGACAACTGTTTTGTTAAAAACGGGAAGCTTCACATTATCGCAAAAAAAGAATCTATCAATGATACCAAATATACAAGTGCACGTCTAACAACACAAGATAAACACCATTGGACATATGGTAAGTTTGAAATTACAGCGAAACTTCCAAAAGGCAAAGGCTCTTGGCCAGCCATATGGATGTTACCTGATACCATTCGTCAATACGGATGGCCGAAGTGCGGAGAGATCGATATCATGGAACATGTTGGTAAAGATCAAGACATGGTTCACTTCTCGCTTCATTCACAATTATTTAATCACATCAAGAAAACGCAGATGACAAAATTTTTAAAGTTTGACTCAGTTTCTGACACATTCCATAAGTACGGAATGATCTGGGATGAGAAACATTTAGCTTTTTATGTGGATGATGATTTGACAGCATCTTTTGAGAAAAAAGCAGGCTTTGGATTTGATGAATGGCCATTCGATCAACCCTATCATCTCATATTAAACATTGCTGTAGGTGGTACATGGGGTGGAGAAATCGATGAATCGATGTTACCTTTTGAGATGATTATTTCAAAAATTGAGGTTTTTCAATAAATTGAAGGTAAACGGTACCATGTTTTACTAAAACGATTTCGTTTTTTTAGAAAAATGAGTTTAAAGCGTTGAAATCGTTTTCATAATTTGTTATAATTGGGCTGGGAATAAAATTTCACTATTGCCCATAAATTATAGGAGGAAAAAATGAAGAAATATCTATTGGTGTTAATGTTATTTGCAGTTCTATTAGTAGCTGCAGCATGTCAAGAAGACGAACCAACAGAACCAACAGAACCAACAGTTGTTCCAACAGAACCAACGGTTGTTCCTACTGAACCAACTGAGCCACAATGGGATGCACTTCCAACAAACGCTACAGGTGAAATCAGTATTATGTTATGGTCTGGCGATGGTTCATTCATCGAAGACGTAGGTAAGCTTGATCTTGAACCAGAAGACTTAGCTGGACAAAACAACGCGACTATCTACGCAGTTGCAAAAGCATTCAATGAAGTTTATCCAAACGTCAAGGTTAATGTTTATGCGAAGAGTGGCGGACCAAATGATGGTGGCGTAAGCTGGGATCAAGAAAGAGAAAATTTCAAGAACACTTATGGTCATTACCCATCAATTTGGGCATCTACAGATTTAGCTGGCGATACAACTAAAGGTTTAGTATCAGATTTATCTAAATATAATCTAGACCCAATGTATCAATCATTTAACCCAGCAATTATGTCAATGATGAACTACTATGGAGTACAAGCTGGTTTACCACAATACCTACTTCCATGGGGCGTTTACATTAACAAAGAATTAGCTGAAAACAACAATATCGACGTTCCAGCACCAGATTGGGATATCGATGATTACTCAGAATTCGTTAGTCAAGCTGATGGCGTTAACTTCTGGGGTAATATGGACACACCATTTAGTTTCATATTTACTGGAACTACAACAATGGCTGCTCAATTACACAGCTATGCAGGAACTGGCGATCGTATTAACTTAAATTCTGACGAAGTTAAAGCTTTATTACCATACATCAATGAATGGGCAGATACAGCTATTTGGCCACAATTCGATTTAGGTAATGTTCCAGGCGAAAAGATGGACCAAGGTTGGTGGTGGAGCCACAAGATGTTCATGGAAAACCTCATTTTAGTAAATGATGGAGATCCTTGGATGATGGGCGATGCTGCAAATCCAACTCCAGGTCACTGGGCTAAAGTAAACTCTAACGATTGGGATATTTATCCAAGACCAGCAACTCCATACCAAGATAATACAGTTGGTGTTGTACTTGACCCACTTGCAGTTTATAACTATGCTATGACTGATGGTAATCCTGAATTAACAGCTACTGAAGCTTTACAAGAAAAGATTGCTTATACATTTGCTACATTCTGGGTAGGCGATGACCGCGCATGGCAAGCTCGTGCTGATCAAAACTTCCTTGATGGCGAAAATTTAAAATCTGCAATGAACGATTCATTCCCACTTGTTACTGGCGAAGCATTTGATCGTCAAATGAACATTTGGTATTCAATTCCTATTCATGAAAGATTTGCTGACGAAGTATTAATGCCAGGTTTCCAAGAAGTATTAGCTATTTTTGAAGCTGGTAATATCTATGACGTATCAGATAAAGCTTATTTATGGAACTATGATAACAATGGAACTATGCAACCAATTCTTTATGAATGGCAAAATGCATGGAATCCAGCAATTGTTACTGGAGATCCAGAAGCTACTTCACCAAGAAGAACTGACACTAACTGGGTAGACACAGTATTAGCGAAATTACCACAATGGAATACAGCAATGAATTCACGTTATGTTCAAGCTGACAACTCATTAAGACTTGGTTTAATCCAATTCTACGGTAAACAAATTTCTGATTTTAGTTAATTAAACATTTACAAAACTGAATGTGGGGCACCAGACGAACTGTTTGGTGCCCCCTATTCATCATAAGACATTAAAATAAGGTGGTACGCATATGAAAAATCTAAAGATTTCTTTTATTGTTGTCTTGGGTTTAATTCTTTTAATTGTAGGTATTGTTCAGCTTTCAGCAAACGATGAAAACTATATACCGAAAGGAGAGTTGGATCCTGTTCAAGTTCAGGAATCATTTAATGTATTAAATGACTCATTAACGACTGAAAGATATACGTATCTTGATTACTTACGGGATCATCAGTCACAAATCATCTATGGATTGGGCAGTGTTGATGCTGAATTTTTTGATGTAGGTGATGCATACATTGATCCTGAAACATCAGAACTATCACTTGTGATGGATAAAAATGATGTGGTCCGTTACGAGGTTACCGTACCAACTTCTGGATACTATCAACTTTTATTAAATTACCAAGTCGGTAATGCAACACTCAACAATATTACAGTTCAAGTAAAAATTAACGATCAAATTTTATATAACGACCATATAACGATTGACTTACCTTTACTTTGGAGTGATGAAACCAAAGAGTTCCAAACAGATCGTTATGATGACCAAGTATTACCCATTCAAAAGGTCAATGATGACTGGAATGCCTTTTATCTATATAACAACCTCTACACAACCGTTGAACCTTTATTCTTTTATTTTGAAGCTGGTTACAACACCATCGATTTTACAAACACGTCATCAACTTCTGTGAATGTAGGCACGCTCACCTTAGTATCACCAGATGCGATACCTTCATATGAAACCTATCAAGCTTCAAATCCATCAACAAAAGTTAGTGAAAAAATAGTTGTTGATGCAACAACATATGTGCAAAAGAACTCATCATTCGCACATTTAACTTCAATAAACAACCCATCATTATCACCTTTTCATCCAATTAATAAGAAATTAAACGTGATTGATGGCATCTCATGGCTTGATTCAGGCCAAGAAATAACTTACGAAATCAATGTTCCAGAGACTGGAAATTATAAAATAGCACTTCATTATTCAAATGAAAAACACGATTTTAGTGTCTTTAGATCAATATATCTCAATGGAGAAATTCCTTTTAAAGAACTTAAATCCTATGAATTTAAAGAAACAGGTGTTCAAAACTGGAAATACGAAACATTATCAAACGATGATCGTGAACCTTTTATGTTTTATTTGACAGAAGGTACACATACACTCACGATTCGCGTTGAGTCTGAACCTGTTGAACAAGCTTTAAGATATATTCAACTTGTCATTGACCACTTAAATAAATTCTCACTTGATATCAGAAAAATTACAGGTAGAGAAATCGATAGAAATCGCACATGGAACTTTACAGAATATGTAGCCGAAACTCCTCTATACTTAGAAGCATATCAAATGATGCTGAAAGAAGCATTAACACTCCTTGCACCTTATGGTTCAAATGGAGCAAGTTCAACTACCGTATCCTATATTCAAAAAGCACTATTCAAACTTGAACAAATCAGTAAAAACCCAGATAAAGTACCTCTATACCTAGAAGATTTAGCAGGTGGAACAGGATCAGTCGCTCAATATTTAGGTGACTCTTTAACGATGGTTCGCGATCAACCACTTTATTTAAACGAAACACTTGTTATGGGCGAAGATGTCAAACTACCTCGTGCAAATGCTAGTTTCTTTGAAAAGTTTGGTGCGTCATTCCAAGCTTTCTTCTCATCATTTACGTCCGATAAATACAAACTTACACAAAGTGATGATGTCGTAGACATTTGGGTCAATCGTCCAATTACATATGTCGATATGATGCAAAAACTCGCTGACCAAACATTTACACCTGAAACAGGTATTCAAGTTAAAATTTCAGTCATGCCAGATCCTAATAAACTGATTATGGCATCTGCAGCTAATCAGCAACCAGATGTTGCCTTAGGACTTGCCTCATATATGCCCTATGATTTAGCTATTCGTAATGCAGTTTATCCATTATCTGATTTTGAAGATTACTGGCAGGTCGCAGATGATTTTGCTCCTGGTGCATTTATTCCCTATATTTTAAACGATAAATCATATGCGATACCAGAAACACTTGACTTCAATGTTATCATCTATCGTAGTGATATTTTTGAAGCACTTAACTTCGATATTCCTGATGATTCTTGGAGTTGGTATGATGTGATTGGTGTTTTACCAGAACTACAACAATATGGTATGAATTTCTATCATCCAATTGCTGGTGGTGTTGCAATTAAGTGGTTCTACCAAACAAGTGGATTCATTTACCAATTTGGTGGAAATCTCTATCAAGAAGATGGTACAAAAACAGCAATTAACAGCTCTAAATCGATTGAAGGTTTAACATTCTTAAACCAATTATTCACAAATTACTCATTACCAGAACAAGTTCCTTCATTCTATAACTCATTTAGATATGCAACACTTCCGATTGGTATTGCAGACTTTGCAACATACTTACTCATTAAAAATGCCGCACCAGAACTCGCTGGTTTATGGGAATTAGCTCCATATCCTAAGATGACAGTAGAAGGTATTGATAATCGTTACTATATCGCAAACGGTACTGCAGGTGTTATTTTACGATCAACCGATCAACCTGATGATTCATGGGAATTCTTAAAGTGGTGGATGTCAGAAGATGTTCAAGCAAACTTCGCATTTAACCTTCAATCAACCTATGGACCTACATATACCTGGTTATCTGGTAACATCCGTGCCTTTGAGGCATCACCATTCCCTGAAAAAGATAGAGAAATTATTCTTGAACAAATTAAATGGCTCGTAGACGTACCTAGAACTCCCGGTCAATATATGCTTGAACGTTCGATTTCGGATGTATGGAATACAGCGATTTATGATGGTACACCAACCGGTATAGCAGTTGACCGTTATACGATCTTAATTGACCGTGAAATCAGAAGAAAAATGATTGAATTCGGATTCCTAGATCAAAATGGCGAAGAAATAAAACCCTATACAATACGAAATGTTGATTGGGTAAGACAACAAATCGAAGAGGCGAAGGAGGAATAACATGGATCAAAGCTTAAAGCTTAAAGAGCTTAAACGTCAAAGCAAAAGAAAACAAACCATGCGTGATGGTTTAACAGTGTTTTTCATGTTATTACCTTATGCCCTATTATTCAGTTTATTTATCGCACTTCCTGTAGCCATTGCTATTTACTTATCAATGACACACTTTAACGTTATTGAATTTCCAACTTTTGCTGGGCTACCTAATTTCATTAATATTTTCACACAAGACCAAGTATTCTTAAAATATGTATTACCTAATACCTTAATGTTTGCACTTATTGTAGGTCCTGGTGGATACATTTTGTCATTCGTCCTAGCATGGATGCTTGCACAAATCCAAAAAGTACCTCGTACAATTATTGCACTAGCGATATACACACCTTCGATGGTTGGTGGTGTGTTTATGGCTGTTGTATGGAGAACAATATTCTCAGGAGATGAATCAGGTTATATCAATGCATTCCTACTCCAAAATGACTTTATTGATCGTCCAATTCAATTTCTAGTATCACCTGATTATTTAATGAACATTGTAATTATTGTTGCATTATGGAGTTCGATGGGTGTTGGTTTCTTAGCGATGCTTGCAGGTATCCTAAATGGAAACGAAGAACTCTATGAAGCCGCATATATTGAAGGTATTCGTAATAAATTCCAAGAAGTGATGTATGTAACAATTCCGATGATGAAACCACAAATGTTATTTGGTGCAGTCATGGCGATTGTTGGTACATTTACTAACGGTTATATAGGTGTTGCATTATCCGGGTCGAACCCGACACCGCAAAATGCAGCGCAGTTAATTACGAACCATATTGACGACTATGGTTTTATTCGATACGAAATGGGTTATGCGGCAGCACTATCTGTTGTTTTACTACTCATTATCTGGTTATTCTCCAAAGTAGCTTATAAGCTCTTTGCAGAAAAAGATTAAGGGGGCGAAATCATGAGTTTTCAAGGTACTAAAATAAACCCTACAAGTTTTTCTAAGTCACAGATTGGATTTTATTTATTCCTAATTCCACTCGGACTTTTCATGATTTTACCAGTTGTATACATTTTCAACCAAGCATTCAAACCACTCGATGAACTTTTCTTATTCCCACCAAGATTCTTTGTTGAAAAACCAACATTTGACAACTTTAGAGATCTCTTTAGAACAGCAACCTCAACAGGTGTTCCTTTAACACGTTATTTATTTAACACCATCATCATTACACTCGTTATGGTATTTGCAACCATTTGGATTAGTGTTTCAACTGGTTATGTTCTATCTAA
>SBGC01000009.1 GCA_006226985.1 Bacillota bacterium
TCATGGGTAGCAGGAGCACATGATTTCAAATATGTTATATTCAGATATTTTAATGTTGCTGGTGCCGATCCTTCACTTAAGATTGGACTCATGAAAGATCAGTTAACGCATCTTATCCCCGTAGCGATTCAAGGTATCTTAGGCATTCGAGAAAAGCTTGTTATTTATGGTGATGACTACCCAACGAAAGATGGTACATGTATTAGAGATTATATCCATGTTGCAGATCTTGCATATGCACATGTGTTAGGTGCACATTATTTAATGAACGGTGGTAAATCTGAAATTATGAATTTAGGTTCAAACTCAGGTTTTACTGTTAAAGAAGTTGCAGAAGCAGTCAACAAGATAGCACCACTCAAAGTTGAAATAGGACCTAGAAGAGATGGGGATCCTGCAGAACTCATCGCATCCAATGATAAAGCTAAAAAGATATTAAATTGGACACCAAAGTATACACTTAAAGATATTGTTATGCATGATTACTTATATCGACAAAAGTTGGCTAAAAAATAAACATGATTTAATATAATAACAAACAGCACTCCTTATTTCACTTCGGAGTGCTGTTTTTATAAGTTTTAATCTCTAATCTCTTATTATCTAATTATAAAACATAATTCAAAGTGATAGATAAAACACCAACAATCACACAATAGACGGCAAAGTAAATCAGATTTCTAACTTTTACATACTGATACATAAACTTAACGGATAATAAACTAAATACAAAACTCATCATGAAAGCCAATACATAACCCACTAAATGAATATCTTCAGTAACGTTAATAGCTTCATAGATACCGAGAAGTGTCACAGGTACTGATACAATTAAATAACTTAAGAAAGAAAATCTAAGTACTTTTTTTAATTCAATTTTTTGAACGAGACCACCTGTCATCGTTATACCACTTCTTGAGATTCCTGAGAAGATAGCAAACATTTGAAATAAACCGATAATCCATGCGTTCTTCCATGAAATATCGTTTTTCCATTGGATATCTCTTACCATATATACATAAATGAGTAATGATGCAGTAATGATTAAAGCGAAACCAACAGAGAGTAAATCATCTGGTAAATAGTCTTTTACAAGTAATCCAGCAATACCAATTGGAATAACCGCGATGAGCAGTTTCAAAACATATTGAAAATCATCTTTACTTGTTTCTTCTTTTTTAATCAAGTATTTCCATGATGAAGTCATGAGTTCTTTAACGTCCTTTCGAAAGAAGAAAAGAAGCGCTAAGAATGATCCAGCATTTGTTAGCATCAAAAATATTTGTAAATTTGATAAGTCCATCTTTAATAAATGACTAAACAATGTTAAATGACCACTGCTTGAAACAGGGAAAATTTCTGTTATGCCTTGAATGATACCCAGAAGGATATATTTAAGTATTTCTATGAACTGATCCATTTTATCACCGTATTCATTATAGCATAGATTTTAAACCAAAAATATGCTAAAATATGTTTAATCTAGAGGATGTCAAAGATGCATGATAAGGAGATTTCATGAAGCACTTAATAAAAATCATTAAAGGTAGTTTTGTCGGTATGGGAAGTATTTTACCAGGCATCAGCGGATCGATGATTGCTGCTATTTTAAAGATATATCAAGATTTAATTCAAGCACTCAATAACTTTACGAAAGAACCAATCAAATCGATTAAAGCTGTTTGGCAGTATATCGTAGGCGTCTTTATTGGTTTTGGCTTAGGGTTTGTTTTGATTAAATTATTTTATGAGAATTTCCCCATTCCTATTACATTATTATTCATTGGATTCATCATTGGGGCGATACCAACATTGTTAAAAGAGATTAAAGGTATACACATCAAGTGGCATCACATTCTTGTTTTTGTATTAGCGATTATCATCATGATTCTTTTACTTTTTGTTAATGAAACCACAGCGAGCGTAAACAGTTGGACAGAATATATCATTGTCTTTTTCATTGGACTCATTACTGCCGTCGCTCTTATTACACCAGGTTTATCAGGAGCTACCATTTTAATTGCTTTAGGTTATTTTCATATCTTAGTTGATCTCGGAGATAACGTTATTCAGGCACTTGTAACCTTTGATTTCTCATCCATCATTCAAACATTACCGATGCTATTTGCTCTTGTATTAGGTGTGATTGTTGGCTTAATACTTATTGGTAAAGTGATGTATATTATCTTGCAAAAATTTAAGTTTCATTTCTATGTTGCTATCTTAGGAATTGTCTTTATATCGCCATTTAACGTCCTATTCACCTTACAAACATCAACGACACAAAATGTATTTGATGTTGCTTGGTATGTCTATCTCTTAGGTGTTATACTAGGTGTGTTAGGTGCATTTATAACATATAAACTTTCAACGACAGAAATAAAAACGGAGGTTCAACATGATTAGAAAAGCAGTTATTCCAGCAGCAGGATATGGCACACGGTTTTTACCGATTACGAAAGCACTACCTAAAGAATTACTTCCAATCATTGATCATCCAACCATTGAGTATATTGTTAATGAAGCGATTGAAAGTGGTATTAAAGATATATTACTCATCGTCTCAAGCAATAAGAATGCAATCATTGATTACTTTGATTACAACCTAGAACTTGAAACAATTCTTTTATCTAAAAATAAGCACGAAGAATATGGCATTATTCGAAACATCGCTAAAGGTGCGAACATTCACTATATCCGTCAAAAAGAACAACTCGGTCTAGGTCATGCTGTCCTACAAGCTGAAGCGTTTATTAGTGGTGAACCTTTTGCAGTTCTTTTAGGCGATGATATGTATGTCGGTAAAGATCTCCCTGCAACTAAGCAACTGATGAATGTCTACGAAAAAGTTGGAGGTTCAGTGTTAGGTACGATTGAAGTCGCTAAAAAGGATACATCTAAATACGGTATTTGTATACCTAAGAAAAACCAAACACACAAAGATATCATCGAATTACAAGGTGTTGTTGAAAAACCAAAAGTCGAAGAAGCTCCTTCACAAAGTGCCATTGGTGGAAGATATATCTT
>SBGC01000149.1 GCA_006226985.1 Bacillota bacterium
TTGTTAAAGAGACGTTAAATCAAATGATACCTATTTGGAAGCGTCAGAAACAAGAGATTAATGAAACAGATTTAAATGCTTTCTATAAACATCAATTTAATGATTATGAAGACCCACTTAAAGTGATTCATACAACAGTGGAAGGTATGCTAACATATACAGCTTTACTCTTTATTCCTAAAAAGCCTGCGTATGACTTTTATAGCGATAAATATGAAAAAGGATTACAGCTTTATTCTAAAGGCGTATTCATTCAAGATAAAAATAAAGATTTAATTCCCGATTACTTCAAATTTGTTAAAGGTTTAGTCGATTCATCTGACTTATCATTAAATATATCTAGAGAACTCTTACAACACGATAAACAACTCAAAAAAATCGCATCTCACCTTGAAAAGAAAATTAAAAACGAATTAGAAAGCATGTTAGCAAGTGATCGCGACAAATATATCGAGTTCTATGATGCTTACAAAAATACACTTAAATATGGCATTTATGATCAGTTTGGATTAAATAAAGAAAAACTTCAAGATCTTATCATGTTTAAAACATCGATTTCTGATGACTATATCACGTTGAAAGAATATCTTGATCGTAAAAAAGATGATCAAAAAACGATTTATTACGCAGCAGGCAAATCAAAGACACACATTATGAACTTGCCACAAATGGATGTTATGAAAGATAAAAATATCGAAGTTTTACTCTTTACAGATGAAATTGATGAATTCATGATTCAAATGATGCAAAACTATCAAGAAATTCCATTTAAATCAATTCAACAAGGTGAAGCTGATTTCGTTGATGATTCAAAAAAGAAAGATCTAAAAGCTAAAGAAAAAGAACATAAAGATATTTTGAAAGCTATTAAAGAAGCTTTAAAGGATCGTGTGAAGGATGTAAAACTATCTGCGCGACTAAAAGATTCGCCTGTATGTATGGTATCAGGTGAAGGACTCAGTTTAGAAATGGAAAAAGTCCTTAAGACATTGCCAAACCAAACAGATGTTAAAGCTGACCGTATATTAGAAATTAATCCTGACCATGAGTTATTTCAAGCACTCGTAAAAATATATGATATCAATGCTGAAAAGATTAGTGATTATGCGTCTATTTTATATCATCAAGCACTGCTCATTGAAGGTTTCCCGATTGAAGATCCTAAAGAGTTCTCAAATCAGCTTGTTAAGTTAATGATAGAGTCGTCAAAATAACATTTTCAAGAGCCAGTTTAGTACTGGCTTTTTTAATTGTCGAAAACAATGTGTTTTTGTTGACGCTTATCAAATATATTGGTATAATCAACATTGCCGAACGACCATTCGGTCGGAAACTTAAATGAGGAGATTACACATGAGTTCGTATAGCGTAAAAAAACCCATAACAGTCTTGATGGGCATATTGATTATCATCGTATTAGGTGCTTTTTCAGTCACAAGACTACCATTAACATTATTTCCAGATATTAATCTACCCTTTGTTGTAACTGTTACAACGTATGAAGGAGCTAGTCCAGAAGAAGTTGAGACTGCAGTAGCTAAACAAATTGAATCAGCGGTTGCTACAATTGGCAACTTTGAAGAAGTGCAGTCCATTTCAAATCAACATTTTGGTGTTTCTATTATCACATTTGCACAATCAACCAATATGGATACTGTTGTTATTGAATTAAGAGAGTTACTTAACAATATTATCTTTGAAGAAGGTGTAGGTAGTACACGTATCTTACGTATTAGTCCTGATATGTTACCTGTGATGACAGTGACGTTATCAAGAATTTATGAAGAAGACTTAACAGATGAAGAAGAATTAATTCGAAATACAGAATGGATTCAGCAAGAAGTGCTTCTTGAACTTCAATCAATTCCTGGGGTTGCTGATGTTACCATTTCAGGTCAAGCTGATATTGTTTTAGAAATCGATTTAGACAATGATCAACTCACCTTATATGGATTAGATCATCAAACAGTCCTTGAAACGATTGAAAATCAAAATGTCGGTGGTTTAATTGGTATCGCACTTGATTCTGGTGAATTAAGAATGCTTTACTTAGGCAATCAAATTATTAATGATGAAGAACTTGCTAATCTTCCCATTACTTTATTCGGTGGAGAAGTGATTTTCTTATCAGATTTAATTATCGAAGATGGCATTAAATATATTAATGCTGACAATGAATCGTATTCAAAAATTAATGGCGTACAAGGCATTCAAGTTTCATTCCAAAAACAATCTGATATTGGCATCACTGATGTGACTGAAAATATTTTAAATAAATTAGATGAGATTGTTATATCCGATGACTTAGACGCTTCATATACAGTATTACTTGATCAAGGGGAATATATCAATTTAGCGATTGGTACAGTTTTACAAAATATCATCTTTGGTGGGATTTTAGCGATACTTATTTTATTCCTTTTCTTACGTGATATTAAACCTACATTAATCGTTGGTTTAGCGATTCCAATTTCTGTCGTTGCTGCATTCTTGTTGATGTATTTAACCAATGTATCTTTAAACCTTGTATCAATGGGTGGTTTAGCACTCGGTATTGGGATGTTAGTTGATAACTCTATTGTCGTTATTGAAAACATCTATCGAATGATTGGTGAAGGTAAATCAAAGCAAGAAGCTTCTATTCATGGAGCTAAACAAATTGCAGGAGCAATCACAGCATCAACACTTACAACCATAGCTGTTTTTCTTCCTATAGCATTTATTGAAGGATTTGTTGCTGAAATATTTATTAGTATGGCACTTACCATTGCGTATTCATTAGGCGCAAGCTTACTGATTGCATTAACACTCGTACCAGCCATGGGATCGCGCATGTTAAGTGATAAAAATAATAAACCAGAAGGTAAAGTCATTCATAAACTCAAATCTGCTTATAAGAAGTCAGTACTATTTACGTTAAAACATAAAATATTAACAATTGCTATCATCTTATTATTGTTAGTTGTTTCTTTTGGATTAGTAATTGCTAAAGGTTTTGTTTTCTTACCTGAATCAGATGAAGGATCCATCAGTTTAAATGTTGAAGTAACAACACAAACACCTTTTGCACTACGTGCAGCATTTGCTGATGAATTAACTGAAATTTTACTTGATTATAATGATATAGAAACAGTTTCTGGTTCAATCAATTCAAGTGCGATGTTTGGACCCAGAGCAATGATGGGTGGAGGAAGTAGCAATACCATAGAATTCACCATCAATTTAAAAGAAGATCGATCAAAATCCACATTATATTATGAAGATCTCGTCAGAGAATTAATTGCTGAGTTTGATTTCACTTTAGTTCCAGGTATGACAGCTGAAAATGTTGTCGAAGCCACCATTTCTGCACAAAATAGTGCAGGTGCACTTGGTGGTGCACAAGGTGTTAACATTAAAGTTGGTGGATATGACCTGTTGACGATTGAAAGTATCGCGAATGATTTAGTCGATGTTTTATCAGATATTGAAGGTCTTGAAAAAATGGATAATGGGATTACACAAGGTGCAGATAACGTTAAGATTACCGTAAATAAAGAAAATGCGATGTTAAAAGGACTAACAACACAAGATGTTTCAGACAATATTTCAATACTCTATAATAGTCTTGGTAACTTTGGTCAAACACAAAATTTGACACTCACTTTAGAAGGTGTAACATATACACTTGATTTACCTAATGAACAAATAGGTGGAAACATTAGTTTTGATGATTTTGGTGATTATAATCAGTTTTTAAGTGGAATCATGTTGTTTGATGAAGAAACACGACTGATGATCCAAAATTACTATGAAACAACAGGTCAAGGTATTTATATTCCTAATGGACTAGAAGCTCCTATTGTCTTAATTGTTCATCCATTCTTGAAAGTTAATGGAAATAATGAAATTGAATTCAATCCCTTTAGTGCAGACCCAACGTTAGCATCCTTAGCTGTATCGATGTTAACAGATAATACAGCTGAATCCGTTACAACGATTGAGAGAGTCACAGGGTTTGCAACGATTAATACAGATGGAACTAATCGTTATGTGAATGTCACAGCACAAGTTAAAGAAGGATATAATGTCACTTTAGTTGGTCAAGATGTTACACGAGCTGTTAATAATTATATAGAAAGTGATGCATTCGCTCAATATGGCGGAGGGTACCGAATTACTTTAGCCGGTGAAAACGAAGATATCTTACAAGCGGTTACTGATTTAGCTTTAGCTGCAATAGTTGCCATCTTGCTTGTTTACATGGTCATGGCTATTCAATTCCAATCACTTGTTTACCCACTCATTATTTTAGGAACGATTCCACTAGCATTTACAGGTGGTATGTTCGCACTATTTATTACCAATTCTTATTTATCACTTGTATCTATCATGGGTATGATTATCTTGATTGGTGTTGTCGTCAATAACGGTATTGTACTTATTGATTATATAAATGTACTAAGAAGTGAAGGTAAAAAGATTAAGGATGCTATTGTTGAAGCAGGTCAAACAAGATTAAGACCAATTCTTATGACTGCACTTACAACAACATTAGCACTATCTACATTGGCTATCGGTGTTGGTCAAGGTGCTGAGTTATTACAACCTATGGCAATCACTGCCATTGGTGGACTCATTTATGCAACCATCTTAACGCTTGTTTTCGTTCCAGTCATTTATGCACTGATTAATCGTAAGAAAATGAAAGCTGAGGAATCTATCGATGTCAACAACTAAAGAAAGAATTCTTTCTGCAGTCATTGAATATATAAAAGATGATACAAACTTAGAAAGCATTACATTATCAAAAATTGCAGAAAAAGCCCAAATAGGGAAAAGTACGGTTTATGAACATTTTTCATCTAAAGAAGAGCTTATTATTGATACTTACCAATACCTACTTGAACATTATCGTTCGATTTTAACCAAAGATTTATCCGGTTTGTCATTTAAGGAACAATTCATTGAACAGGTGAAAAACATTTTATCCGTCATGCTTGATGCGAAGACAATTATTGACGGTATCATGAATAATAAAGATACGCTTGTCAGTATTGGTAAAACAGTTGAAGAAAAAGTCTTATGTATTCAAAAAGAAATGGAAGATCGATTTTTAAGTATTTTTAAAAAAGGTGTTGAAGAGGGAACCATTCCTCTTCAACCACATAAACCTTATCAATCGAATGTGATTCAAGCGATTATTTCTGGTCTTTTGTACCAATATGCAAATGGCATGATTAAATTAGATAAAGATTCTTTATATGAACTTATTTATGACACAGTTTTATTAGTTATAAAAACGAGATAAAAGGTGGATTTTTAATTAAATCTACTTTTTTTTATTTTTTTCCAACAAAAATCAACGTTCGTTCGTTTACTAAGTAGAAAGCGAGGTAATCTTATGAAAAAATTATTATTTGGATTATTCTTATTAGTTACAACAGTATTCTTAGCGGCTTGTCAAAATGGTGAGCTAGCCTTAACGCAATTTGTTTTTGACAGCGATGAAAAAGTGATTTCATTTTCTGCACTTGCATCAACAGCACTGATTCCAGAAGAAAACATCATTCAACCGATGTCAGTAGGTGAGATTAATACATTAAGCACTGAAGAAACAGGAGATGAAGTGATTGATGTTATCACACCATACTTAGATATGGTTGAAAAATTCTTAGGTAATAATCAAGGTTTATCTGTAACAACTGAAGTCTCTGATCGCATTGAATATGCGGAAATGATGGTTTTCCAAACAGTTGATATGTTAGGTAATCCTACTACATATAAAATCTACTATAATATGTTAGAAGTTGTAGAAGATGATGAAGAGGATGAAGATGAACTAACCTATGAAATGACAGGTCTACTCATTTATGCCGGTAATGAATATGAAATCTTTGGTAAAAAAGAAATAGAAGATGATGAAGAAAAAATCACATTCAAAGCATTTATCGATGAATTAAATTATGTAGAGTCTACATATAAAATTGAAGACAATGAATATAAGTTTGTGTTCAAAACATATCAAGATGGTGAACTTGTTTCAGAATCAAAGATTAAAGTTGAGACTGATCTATTTGAAATCAAAATCGATCTTGAATACATCGAAGGTGACAACTTAGGTGAATACGAGTTTAAATTTGAAGAAGAAGATGGAGAAACTGTTTTAAAAATCGAATTTGAACAAGTGATTGACGGTATTTATAGTGAAGGTGAAGTTAAAGTTCTCGTGTTAGTCGATGAAATCACTGGAGTTACTTCTTATGAATTAATCATCAAAGATAGAGATTCAGAAGAAGAAAGAAGATATGAAAAAGAACGTGATGATGATGATAATGACCCATCAGAACCAACAGAACCATCAGAACCAACAGATCCAAGTGAACCAACAGATCCAAGTGAACCAGAAGATGTAGAAGAATCAAATGTTGAAACTGATGAAACGACTGATGAATCAACTGAAACATACGAAAATCCAGATGGAGATTTAAATAGCGGAGCAACTACGAACGAATAATGCGCAAGAATACTTTGCCGAAAGTGTTCGTGATATAATCGAGGAGAAGAGGTAACTTCTCCTCTCTACTTATTCATAAGGGGCAAAGTATGGTCATAGAACAAAAGATGATTAACAACTTAATCAAGCGTGATGAAACTGCTTTTGAGTATGTTTACCATCAAACGAAGCGCGGTGTTTATGCCATCATGTTTGCTATCGTTAAAAGTCATCAAGTGACAGAAGATCTTATGCAAGATGTTTATATGAAGATGATGACGTCACTCGATCAGTATCAAAAAAACACAAAATTCTATCAATG
The DNA here is from genome assembly GCA_006226985.1 of Bacillota bacterium. Classification (GTDB taxonomy): domain Bacteria; phylum Bacillota_I; class Bacilli_A; order Acholeplasmatales; family Acholeplasmataceae; genus Peloplasma. Next base: position 6,798 of record SBGC01000149.1, read on the forward strand.
GTTATTACAAATGGCCAGAAATGTTGCACTTGATTATTATCGGAAATATCGCAAACAAATTCATGTTGATGAAAAAGACTTCGATCAAACATATATGAGCCATGAACATTTGCCTGATGAGGAAACAAAGTTCAATCAATTAACAGCTATGTTGAGCGAAGAAGAAAGAACGATTGTCTACTTAAAAGTTGTTGATGATATGAAGCATAAAGACATTGCTAAGCTTCTTGATAAACCTGTTGGTACTATCCAATACATGTATCACGAAGCGATTGAAAAGATGAAAAGATGAGGGATAAAATGAGAGAAAAAGATTTGAAAAAACTCATTAAACAAGAAATTGAATCTCATATTCCAGCACTTCCACCTAAAATTGATTTTGAGTTCAATCAACATCATATAAAGGAAAGAAAGAACTGGTTTAAACTATTCTCACCTCAACTTGTTTTATCAAGTGTTTTTGTTTTAGCTCTTGTCATCTTTGCATTCTTTTTAAGTCCTAATGGTACAACACCCAATGTTAAAGCTTATGAGTTTAAGTCAGACGAAGAAATCATTTCATTTTCCGCACTATCAACAACAGCGATGTTAAACACGATTCAAATTGATCAACTTAGCCAACAAAATCATGTTTTATTGGCGAATACAAGTTATCAAGATTTATTAATCAACAATGTTGAACCTTACTTAGATTTAGCAGAAAAATTCTTAAAAGAAGATGCTTTATTTGTTGAAGTATCGGAATCAGAACTAGTAGAATACGAATCAAAAATAACTTTTGAAACATTCGATCTAGTTGGGAAACCTTCAACATACATCATGCATTACAATATGACAATTTTATCAGAAAATATTGATGAATCTGAATATGAAATCGAAGGTATTTTACTCTTTGGCATTTATACTTATAATGTTACAGGAAGAAAAGAAATTGAAGATGATGAAGAAGAATTTTCATTCATCGCATCTATCGATAGCAACAATTACGTAGAATCCTCTTATGAGTTTGATGTCGAGGATCAAGAGAAAAAGTTCAAGTTTAAACGCTTTGAACAAGGTGCTTTAATTTCTGAAAGTGAAATCAAAATTGAAATTGAAGATAATAAATCTAAATTTGTCATTGAATTTAGAGAAGGTCAAAATCAAGGTGAATTTGAATTCGAATATCGCACAATTAATAACCAAGAAGTCATTAAAATTGAGTTTGATTCCTTTATCGACTTCGTTCGTTTAGAAGGTGAAATGACGGTCAGCGTCATCGTTGATGAAATCACAGGTTTATCAAGCTATCGCATTTTGTTAAAATCTAGTGATGATGATGATGAGAAAATATTCGATCGTGATCGCAGAGAAGATGATGACGATGAAACAGAACCATCAGAACCTACAGAACCATCAGAACCCACAGAACCAGAGGAACCAACAGAACCCATAGAACCTAGTGAACCAGACGATATCGAAGAAGATCTTGAAGATGACATAGAAGATGTTGAAGATGACATAGAAGATAGTGAAGAAACAGATCCATTTGATCAATCTCAAACAAGCATTAGTATATAAAAGAGGATTTTTGTTAATCCTCTTTTTTTTCATATATTTCCCAAAAATCCTTTAATAATGTTTTCAGTTGTTTTGTATTTCGGATGACTTCATAGGATTTCCATTCCGGAGGGAATAATTTCCTGTAAGATGGCGATACAAAGCGATCATCAATGAGTATAGCAACACCATAATCTGTTTCAGTACGGATCACTCTTCCCACAGCTTG
>SBGC01000003.1 GCA_006226985.1 Bacillota bacterium
GATCTCAATAAAGCCGTCAATCACGTCTTTATCGCCCTTTATCAAAAGGGGTATATTTACCGTGGTCACCGCATCATCAACTGGGATGTTGAAGCGAAAACTGCTTTATCAAACATTGAAGTTGAACACGAAGAGACGCTTGGAAAACTTTATTATTTTAGATATCCTTTCGTTGATCAAAAAGGTTATTTAGTCATCGCAACCACACGTCCAGAAACGATGTTTGCTGACCAAGCACTCATGGTTCATCCTGATGATGAACGCTACACGAAAGTCATTGGTAAAAAAGTTTATATTCCTGGAACACATGTTGAAATTAACGTCATCGCGGATAGTTATGTTGATATGACCTTTGGTAGTGGTGTTGTAAAAGTAACACCTGCACACGATCCAAACGACTTTGAAGTTGCTAAACGTCATCACCTAGAGATGCCATTATGTATGGAAGAAGATGGCACAATGAATCACATGGCTTTTCAGTATGAAGGCATGGAAAGATTTACATGTAGAGAAGCTTTAGTCCATGATTTAAAAGCTTTAGATTTAGTTGAAAAAATTGAAGATTATACAAATAATATCGGATATAGTGAACGTACTGGTGTCGTTGTTGAGCCACGTTTATCACTCCAATGGTTTGTTAAGATGGATGAAATCAGTAAGATGACATTAGAAAAGTCAAAAGCAGAGTTTTTCCCATCACGTTTTAAAAAGATTTTCACGAATTGGATGACAGATACTCAAGATTGGTGTATTTCACGTCAACTATGGTGGGGTCACCGTATACCTGCATGGTATAAAGGTGATGAAATCTTAGTTCAAGTCGAGTCACCAGGTAGTGATTGGATTCAAGATGAAGATGTTCTTGATACATGGTTTTCATCTGCATTATGGCCATTTAGTACACTTGGATGGCCAGAAATCACCGAAGATTATAAACGTTATTATCCTACCGATGTCTTAGTTACGGGATATGATATTATTTTCTTTTGGGTTGCACGTATGATTTTTCAAGGCATTCTGTTTACTGAACAAGATCCCTTTAAGTATGTTTTAATCCATGGTTTAATCCGTGCAAAAGATGGCAGAAAGATGAGTAAATCCTATGGAAATGGTGTCGATCCGATGGATGTCATCGAAAAATATGGTGTTGATGCTCTTCGATACTTTTTAACAACGAACTCTGCACCTGGTGCTGACTTAAGATATGAGGAGGAAAAAGTTGAATCATCATGGAACTTTATTAATAAGCTCTGGAATATTACACGTTTTATCACGATGAATATTGATGATAAACAAGTTACATATGATGAAAACTTAAACTTAGTTGATGAATGGATTTTATCCAGACTTAATCAAGTCATAATAGATGCTGATCAATACTATGAAAAGTTTGAATTTGGCGAAGCATCCAGAGTTTTATATAACTTCATCTGGGATGAATTTGCAGCTTGGTATGTTGAGTTTGCGAAAGTCTCACTCCAACATGATATCTATAAGAAAAACACACAAGGCGTCTTATTACACGTCTTAAAAGCTGTATTAAAGATGATGCATCCATTTATTCCGTTCGTAACCGAAAAATTATTCTTAGAAATAGCAGATGAAGAGAGCATCATGATTTCATCATGGCCAAAAGCATCAGATGTAAAGCATGACCAAATTGAATTATTTGAATCTTTAAGAGATGTGATTGTAAAGGTCAGAAATTTAAGAGCTGAACATAATGTTGCCCCATCGAAACCACTTGATATCCATTTAGTCATTGAAGATGAAATACACTTTAATGAAATGAAAAAACAAGACATGTACTTTAAGAAGTTCTTAAATACAAATTCTTTAGTCATTGAAAAAACATTATCAGCAAAAGAAGAAACGATTTTACTTGTTGGTTCACATATTCAAACATATGTCATCAAATCAGGGATTATTGATACACAAAGAGAAGTTGAACAACTCTTAAAACAGAGACAAAACCTTGAACAAGAAATCGAACGAAGTAAAAATCTACTATCCAATGAGAATTTCTTGAAGAAAGCACCTGAAGAAAAACTTCAAATCGAAAAAGAAAAGTATCAAAACTATTTGAAACAATATGATATTGTGAAGGATAAGTTGAATGCATATGCTAAATAATATTAGGGATGCGATTAACTGGATTGAAAAACAAATCAAGTTTAAACCTAAAACAGACCTTGATCGGATGAAACAAGCTTATCAATTATTAGGTTTAAATCTAGATGGTATTAAAAAGATCCATGTTGCAGGAACCAATGGTAAAGGTTCTGTTTGTGCATATTTGACACACATCTTGCTAGAAGCAGGCTATAAGGTGGGTACATATACCTCACCTTATTTGGTGCGCTTTAATGAACGTATTCGGATTAATTTCATTGAGATTCCTGATGATGAGCTTTTAGAACTTATACAAAAAATTTATGATTTTAATATGACTTTTGAAAAGACGTATGGTGAATTTCTTTCATTTTTTGAACTGCTCACCCTCATGTCCATGATTCACTTTAAAAACCAAGAAGTCGATTGTATCGTGATGGAAGTAGGACTTGGTGGTTTACTTGATGCAACTAATGTCTTAAACTACGATCTATCACTCATTACATCCATAGGTTTTGATCACATGAAACAACTCGGAAACACCTTAGAGTCGATTGCATATAATAAATTAGGGATTGTAAAACCTTATCATCATTTAATCACAACCGTTGATCCATCGCTTCATCCACAATTTGTGAAGCATTGTATCGATCATCAAGCAACCTTTGAATTATATACAAAAAAGAATTTTAAAGTGATTAGTGATTTCCCGGTAAAGATTATGGTTGATCATGTCATTTATGAATTATCACTTTTAGGTGATTATCAACACTTAAATGCATTATTAGCAATCAAAGCAATTCATTATCTTTTCCCAAAGATTTCAACCCATAAAATTCAACAGGGTTTAAAGAAAACAACATGGGCAGGACGCTTAGAAGAGATTGCACCT
>SBGC01000131.1 GCA_006226985.1 Bacillota bacterium
ACCGTATAGTGATCATCTAAAACTTCAATATTATGATATGCAAGAATTGTGTTATCTCTTACAATAATATATCCGTTATACTGGTTATCAAAGGTTGGATTTTCATCATAATCAGGTCGTAGGATTACATTATAATTTAATGCAACTTCTTGATAATATGCATCAATTTGTTGTTCATTTTGCTTGATTCTTAAATCAGCAAAAACTCTGTTTAATGCAACAATAAAAATGAGACTCGTTAACAGTGTCACAACGGTAAACATTAGATTAAGTTGTGTTGTTAACTTAATATTTTTCATAACAGACGATAACCAAATCCGTAAATCGTTTCAATGTTTAATTTAGGCATCTTATGTCTCAATCTTCTCAGTAAGTCATCGACTACGCGATCACTACCATAGTAATTAGAACCCCATACATGCTCTAAAATTTCTTGTCGTTCAAATGCTTTATTAATGTTTTTTAGAAAGAATAATAAAAGTTCAAACTCTTTATTCGTCAGTTCGATTAATCCATTTTTCGACTTAATCTCACGCTTAGTAACGTTGATTTCATAGTCTTCATAAGGAATGATTTCATTCGAATGACTTTGATGATATCTTTTTAAAACAGCCTTGACTCTTAAAACCAGTTCTCTTGGTGAATATGGCTTAGCTAAGTAATCATCACTTCCAAGCTCTAGACCCATAATTTTGTCTAAATCTTGGTCTCTAGCTGATGTGAAAATAATCGATGCTTGGCTATTTCTTTCTTTGAGTGCTTTGATAATATCATAGCCACTGACTTCACCTGTGAGCATGATATCAAGAATCCACATATCGACTTGATCATCGATATGTTGCATCGCTGTTTCTCCGTCATAAAAAACGGTTGTTTCATAACCTTCGCGTACTAGATATTTTCGAATAATTTCAGATAAATCTTTTTCATCTTCAACATAATAAATTTTCATAAATATACCACCTTCTTATTATAAGTAAAATAAGCGTGCTCAGCACACTTATTATATCATAGAGAAAATATAGAGAGAAAAATGAAGTACCTTAATCTTAACAAATACTTGTGGGAATTCTATCTTTTTCTCATGTGAAATTGTGTTATTTAATAACATTTACTCTCATGTATGGAACGAGTGCTTTTGGAACTGTAATCGTACCATCAGCGTTTTGATAGTTTTCGATAATTGCGATCATCGTTCTACCTACTGCTAAACCTGATCCGTTTAGGGTATGAACAAACTCTGTCTTACTATCTTTTGTTCGCTTGAATCTGATATTTGCACGTCTTGCTTGAAAGTCTTCAGCATTTGAAATCGATCCAATTTCACGATACATATTTTGTCCAGGCAACCATACTTCAATATCATAAGTTTTGGCCATACCAAAACCCATATCTCCTGTAGATAATGTAACGACACGGTAAGGTAGTTCAAGTCGTTTTAAAACTTCTTCTGAGTGAAGTAACATATCCTCTAATTCTTGATAAGAATCTTCTGGGCGTGTGAATTTAATGAGTTCAACTTTGTTAAATTGATGCTGTCTTAAAATACCTCTTGTATCTCTACCTGCAGATCCAGCTTCAGAACGGAATGCTGTTGTATATGAACAAAAATGGTAAGGAAGATTTGCGTTATCTAAGATTTCATCTCTAAATAGATTAATTGTTGGAACTTCAGCTGTTGGGTTTAAATACCATGCGTTATCACCAGCAACCACTTTAAATGCATCATCTCTAAATTTAGGGAATTGACCTGTTGCAAACATACTTTTTTCATTAACGATATAAGGTGGAATGATTTCTGTATATCCATGTTCATGTGCATGTAGATCCATCATGAATTGAATGAGTGCTCTCTCTAGACGTGCACCTAATCCCTTATCGACAACAAAACGTGTACCTGTAATTTTAGCTGCACGTTCAAAGTCTAAGATGTTTAAAGATTCACCTAATTCGATATGGTCTTTCACTTTAAAGTCAAAGACACGTGGAGTGCCTACTTTTCTGACTTCAACATTCGCAGATTCATCTTTTCCAATGGGGACACTTTCATGAGGAAGATTTGGTGTAATCGCCATGATATTGAAGATTTCTTCTTCAATTTCATTTAAGCGGATATCTAAGCTTTTAATGTCGTCACCTAAATGAGCAACCTCATCTAAGATATGCGTCGCATCTAATTTTTGACGTTTAAGTTCACCAATCTTTTTTGATTGTTCATTTCTTAAAGCTTTTTTGGACTCTACATCCATGATGACTTGTTTTCTCTCGTCTTGGAGTTTAACAAGATTGTATAGATATGTAAAATCACCATTTCGATTGGATAGACGTTTGACCACATCATCAATATTTTCTACTACAAATTTTAAATCTAACATAATAATTCCTCCTTTAAAAAATAAAAATCCCTAGATAAATATCTAAGGACGAAATATTCGCGGTACCACCTTAGTTCTAGAGTAATCTCTAGCCCTTTAATATCTTTAACGCAGACTTACGGATGGGATTAGCATCACTCAAGAGTAGATTCATGATGATTAAATGATTGTTTACACCAGCCACAATCTCTCTAAAAAATAAGTCATCACTACTAGTCTCTTTTTCGTGTTATCTCTATTATATGTTTAAACTAAATAATTGTAAAGATAAGTTATGAGGTTATTTAGCCTTTTTTTGGATTAGTTTTAGTAAATCATCTTTGATTTCATCTTTTTGAAGACCAAAATCAATGATAGCTTCAATGTAGTCAATCTTATTACCTACATCATAACGTTTCCCTTGAATATCATATGAATACACGTTTTCATCATTCATTAAACGTAAGATAGCATCTGTTAGTTGGATCTCGTTACCTGCTCCTCGTGTTTGATTTTTTAAGTAATCAAAGATTTTTGGTGATAAGATATATCTTCCACCAATGGCACTTTGTGAAGGAGCTTCTTCGACTTTTGGTTTTTCAACAACACCTTGTAATTCGATGATATCTTTGTGTGT
>SBGC01000135.1 GCA_006226985.1 Bacillota bacterium
ATATTAAATGGTCTTGATCAAGATGTCTATAATCCTCAAACATCAAAAGCACTCATTAAAAATTATGATGAGCAATCCTTTGTTGAAGCTAAAAAAATCAATAAAGAACATATCCTTAATCACTTTCATTTCATAAAGGATTTAGATATACCTCTGATCATTTTTAATAGTCGCTTTGCTCGTCAAAAAGGTATTGATCTTCTCATGAATGTATTAGAAGACTATTTAAAACGAAAAGATTTCTACTTTATCGCTATGGGTTCTGGTGATATGATCTATGAATCGTTTTTTAAAGAGATGAGTTACGAATATCCTACACACGCTGCCTATGTACAAGGCTTTGATCATGATTTATCAGATTTACTTTACGCATCTTCTGATTTATTCATTCTTCCATCGCTTTTTGAACCCTGTGGACTCAATCATATGATTGCGATGCGTTATGGTTCCCTTCCGTTAGTAAGAGAAACCGGTGGCCTTAAGGATACTGTCACACCTTATAATAAATACACCAACATTGGTGTCGGATTTACATTTAAAAATTATGATGCCATCGAACTAGACGAAGCTCTTCAATTTGCACTTAAACTCTATCATGATGACAAGGAAGCATGGCAGTCACTGATTCAACAAGCCATGCATGTCAATCATTCTGTTGAAAAAATGGCAAAACAATATGAAACTTTATACGTAAATATTATGAAAAACAAGATCTAATTAAATAGGTCTTGTTTATTTTCTGTAGATACTTCGATAATACAATCTGGAAGCTCGTTTTTACTGTTATTAACAAGTGATGATACAGGATATGCCATCATGAACTCACTTGGATAAGGTTTTAAAACTGATTGAAGTATTGTTTCATTCTTTATGGTTGGATTGAGCCATATTTTCTCATTTGCTTTATTCAAAATCACTGGCATACGGTCATGAATTGATTTCATCAAGTCATTGGGTGAAGTTGTTAAGAGTGTAACCGTATGGAGTTTGGTCCCATCTTCTTTTTTATACGTTGTCCAAAGCCCTGCAATCGGAAAAACTTTTTGATCTTTAAGCAAGATTCTCATCGGTGTTTTTCGGTTGTCCTCTTTTTTCCATTCATAGAAACTGTCTGCTAATACAACACATCGCTTTGTTAAAATAGAATCTTTAAAAGCTTGTTTTTCAAAGATTGTTTCTGCTTTTGCATTAATCATTGAAAACCCAATTTTTTCATCTTTCGCATAAGGTGGAACAAATCCCCACTTAAGCATACCTACACGATTTTTCTTCCCATCATTTAAGACAGAAATAATGTTTTGTCCTGGTGCAACATTATATCGAGGTACATCAAAAAGAGACACATCATCAATTTCATAATAATCCTTTAAGTGATGTACTAATTCTTCATAAGATACAGTTATTGTAAAACGTCCACACATATGATCACCTGCTTCTATTATACAAAAAAGATGTGTGAAAATCACACATCCTAAACTTTAAGCTTTCTTTTTGTCGAATTTTATCACACGATACCATAATGAAACGAGATCTATCATGACAAGTACTGAAATAAATGCAACAAGTGATCTAAATCCTACTCTAAAGCCATTTGCAACTTCATCTACTGAGACTTCGATTATATTTGAAAATTCATTAAAAAAGTTTGGATCAATAAGATTGCTGATGTTAAAGAAGACAATAAGTAATACTAAGTTAACAATTTCATGAATCGTGTATAAAATCGTTACACGTTTTGTCCATCGACCATCGACTAACTTAAGTAATAAGATCACAATATTTAATCCTAATATACCTATAAAGAATGGTATAAAGACTTTGATTGCATCTGGGTTGAAGAATGGCGTAATCATTTCACCTTCGACATATAAACCAATATACTTATGATATTCGACTAAAATCATAATAAAGATGAGAGAAAATGATACAGAAAAGATAATTGCTAAAATAGTTCCTGTTCTTGATATCTTAATCTTTCCTTCTTTTGGAAGTTCTGGTAAGTCTTTAACATTCCATTCCATCTTCTTTTGTTTCTGAACTTGTTCGATAATGATAAAGACAATCGTTACAATCGCAAACCCACTATATAGCCCATCAAAGATACTTTCAAACCCAACACTAAAGATTTTTCCAATGAGATCAAATGCATTCGCTGATTGATAACCAATAATCGCTTCAATAAGTCCGATAGCAAACGACACAAGGATAAAGATCATGATGACAATCTTAAGTGTGTAAATATAATCACCAAAATACTTAGGAGAAATCAAATAGCGTTCTTTAGGTTGATACTTAGCTGCCATGTCACGTGGATGACCAAGCTCTTTTAATACTTTTTCTATTTCTTCTTCACTGGGGTTTTCAGATAACATATCATAAATGTTAGCTCTTAATTCATTTTTCACTTCTGCTTGAATGTTTTCAGGTAATCTTCTAGTTACTGCATAAACATATCTTTCAATCATGTCTTTCATATTTGTTCCTCCTTGAGTAGTTGATTCATTTCAACACACATATTCGTCCATTCTTTTTTTAACTGACTAAATAATTCTTCTCCGTCATTTGATAATACATAATACTTTCGTGGCCTTGATTCTGTTGTGTCCCATTCACTTTTTAAAATTCCTTGAGATTCAAGTCTTCTAAGTAATGGATAAAGCGTTCCTGCATCAATATGTACATTTTTTTCTTCAAGTGTCTGAAGAAGTGAATATCCATATTGTGTCCTTTTCATTTGTGAGAGAACTTGTAATATTTGCGTTCCTCTTTTTAATTCTACGAGTAAATTGTTATAGATACTTTCATCAATCATTTGCCTCACCTCACTTACATTATACTGTATGTCATACACTATTGTCAATACTTTATTATTATTTTTTAATTTTTGTTGTGTTAATCACAGTTAATAATCAAATCAAGAACATTCAATGTTT
>SBGC01000186.1 GCA_006226985.1 Bacillota bacterium
TATTTGGACTTAAGAAGACCTGTGATGCAAGATTATTTAATTAAGCGTCATTGGATTACACAAGCAATCCGTGAAGTCTTAGTCAATGAAGGGTTTTATGAGCTAGAAACACCTATTTTAGGTAAGTCTACACCTGAAGGAGCAAGAGATTACCTTGTCCCATCTAGACTTTATTCAGGTCATTTTTATGCGCTTCCTCAATCACCACAAATTTATAAACAGTTATTTATGGTTGCTGGTTTTGAAAAATATTTTCAAATTGCACGCTGTTTTAGAGACGAAGATTTAAGAGCTGACCGTCAACCTGAATTTACCCAAGTGGATATTGAAGCATCATTCGTTGATCAAGAGGATATTCAATCACTCATTGAACGGATTTTAGTTCATACGTTTAAAAAGATTTTAAATGTGGAAGTCAAAGCTCCATTTTTAAGAATGAGCTATGAAGATGCGATGTTAAATTATGGCTCTGATAAACCCGACTTACGTTATGGGTTAAAGATTAATGACTATTCTTCCGTTTTCAAGCCTTTAGATATTCCTTTATTTGCTGGAAAAGACATGATTCGTGGACTACTCGTTGAGAATGGTTCTTTTTCACGCAAGAGAATGGATCAATTTGGAGAGCTTGTAAAGAAAAATCATGGGGATTCACTGGCTTATCTAAAACTACAAGATGGACAAGTGAGTGGCAGTATAAGTAAATATGTGACTGAATCGATTATCAACCAACTTAATTTAAAAGAAGGATCAACGTTATTTTTAGTACCAGGTTCATTTGAAAACGTGTCACAAGCTCTAGGTGCATTACGTATTGAACTGGCGAATGAACTTAATTTAATTCCTAAAGATACATTTGAGTTCGTTTGGATTGTCGATTGGCCACTTCTTGAATATAATGAAGATGAGAAGCGTTTTTATGCGAAACATCATCCATTTACAGCACCTGTTGATCCAGAAGCCCTAAGAGATCATCCAAAGGATGCGATGGCAAAGGCATATGATATCGTTTTAAATGGTTATGAAATTGGTGGTGGGTCGATTCGTATCCATCGTCAAGATGTTCAACAACTTATGTTTGATACACTTGGTTTAACAAAAGAAGAAATCATTCATCGTTTTGGTTTCTTTGTAGATGCACTTAAATATGGTACACCTCCTCATGGTGGTTTAGCATTAGGTTTGGATCGCATTGTCATGATGATGACAAATACATCAAATATTAAAGATGTTGTAGCATTCCCTAAGACACAAAGTGCGAAAGACATGATGATGTCTGCACCAAGCGATGTTGAAGAAATTCAACTTGAAGAATTACATATAAAGGTGAGTGAATAATATGAAGAGTATTGTACTAGCAGGTGGATGTTTTTGGGGTGTTGAGGCTTATTTTCAACAATTAAAAGGCGTAACAGACACATCCGTTGGTTATGTTGATGGCAACAAAAGAAATCCAACATATCAAGAAGTATGTCATGGCGGAGCGACACATGCTGAAGCATGTCAAGTTTTTTATGATGAGAATGTCATTTCTTTAGACCATATATTAGACCACTTTTTTAGAATCATTAACCCATTTTCATTAAATCGTCAAGGTCATGATATTGGTTCACAATATCGTAGTGGTATTTATTTAGATGATGAAAATGATCGTGGGTCTATCGAGTTATTTATGAAAAACTACTTTAAAGATGATTTAAAGAAAGTTCAAACAAAAATCAAAGTTAATCACGACTATGATTTGGCTGAAACATATCATCAAGATTATTTAATTAAGAATCCTGGTGGATACTGTCATGTCAATTTAGGTCTTGCAAAAGCTGAGGAGAGAAAATAATGCGCGATGTTTATATTTCATGGGACCAGTATTTCATGGGTGTGGCAAAACTATCTGCGCTACGCAGTAAGGATCCTAACACACAAGTTGGTGCATGTATCATCAATCAAGATAAACGAATCGTTGGTATTGGATATAATGGTCTACCAAGAGGTTGTGCAGATGATGTTTTTCCATGGAAAAGTGAAGGCGAATATATCGACACCAAGTATCCATATGTTGTGCATGCAGAAGCGAATGCTATTTTAAATGCGACTCAGAATTTAAAAGGATCAACCATTTATGTAACGCTTTTTCCATGTAATGAATGTGCAAAATTGATTATTCAAAGCGGTATTAAAGAAATCGTTTTTGAATCTGATAAATATAAAGATAGTGAACATTTTGCAGCTGCAATGAAAATGTTTAAAGCAGCTAATATCAACCTTAGAAAGGTTGAAGTGGGTGAGCTTAGTTATGCTCAAACTCCTTAAAACATACAAAAAGTTCATCTTGTTGATGTTACTGCCTTATTTGGCAGTACTTTTTGTCTTAGTATATCCCACATCATATTCAGTGACCGCTCCTGGTGGATTAACACCTGTTGAAGATTTTATTGATATTGAGGGTGTTGATCTAAATGATAATTTTTACACCATCTATGTTTACTCATATTATCCCATCACGTTATTTCAGTCATGGATACTTCAAAATGATTCACGGATGGATATTGATCCCATAACACCTGTTGAAAAAGATACATCAGCGTATGAAAACTATTTAAAGGGTCAATTAGCGAAACATGTTTCTCTTAAAAATTCAATCATTAGTGCATATGAATTGGCTGCCGAAAAAAATGATGAAGTAACAATTAATTATGAATTTACGGGTCTTTATATTTATACGAGACCTAGCAGAGTTTCTGAACTAAGAATTGGTGATCACATTGTTAAAATAGATGGACAATCTTATGAAGGTATGACACCTACTGATTTCTATAATTTACTCGATCTAAATTCATTTACAATAACTATTCGAAGAACGCGTGATGGTGAACCTTATGAGTTTGATGTCACATATGAAAAGGAAGAAGCGGATGTTAGTTTTAGTTTTTATGTGAGATATGATATCTTAAATGCGACTCCTGCATTTGATTTGCCTGGACTAAACCAAATTGTAGGTGGTCCTAGTGGCGGATTATTACAAACACTTACATTATACTCAAGTTTAGTAAATATAAACATTGGTGATGACAAAATTTCAGGTACAGGAACGATTTCTGTGAATGGAAACGTTGGAAGAATTGGTGGTATCACACAAAAAATATATACTGCACAATATGAAAATGTCGACATATTTTTTATTCCAGAATCTCACTATTCAGAGATAGAAAACATGGATTTTGATTTCGAAATTGTGCCTGTTTCTACTCTTAGAGAGGCGGTTGAATGGTTATATGACTACTATAATTGATCGCATCTTTAAATTCTTTCATCGCTATCGAAAGTTAGCGAAAATGATTGATCACAAAACACGCACTAAAAACATCGTTAAGTCTGTTTTAAGTTCGATGTTACTTGCTTTATTTGTCTTACTTCCGTTCGTCATTTTGGTGATTAACATGTTTATATATAGTAAACTTACGTTTATTTTAGCAATGGTTTTAGTTTTATTAGCTTTAATATGGTGTTTGCTCTATTATGCATTTTATTATAAAATATTAAAGTACTACCATCCAGAAATTGAAAGTATTAATACAAAAATACCTCAATTTGTGGAATCATCAATCATGATGTTTTTCATGCTTGTTTTAGGAATTGTTGTTTTATCTGTCATATTTTGAGGTGTCCACATGATTATAGGAATTGTTTTCATTATTATTGCTTTAGCTTTTGATCAAATCACGAAACAGCTTGCTTATATATTCTTATATCAAGAACCTACATCAAAGCTTGTTGTACTAATACCCGAAGTACTTGAAGTGACTTTTGCTAAAAATACAGCTGCTGCTTATGGCATGTTTGAAGGTCAAACATGGCTGTTTTATATTGTTACTGTTATTGCTTTAGGCATGTTTGGTTACTTATATAAAGATGTCAATTTTAAAACAAAGAAAATATATAGTATCTCTATTGTGTTATTTATCGCAGGAACTTTAGGTAATTTTATCGATCGTATCTTTTTAGGATATGTCATTGATTTCATGCGATTCCCATTTTTAGTGTATATCGTGGGAGATCTCGGACGTTTCACGAATAACTGGGCGGATATGTTTTTAAGTGCAGCCATTGTACTTTTTGCTATTGATTTGTTCTTTTTTGAATCAAAACGATTGAAAAAGGAGAAAATTGAACATGAAGCACATCAAGATTGATAAAGATTATCAAGGAATAAGACTAGACATTTTTCTACTCGAACACTATTTTAAAGATAAAAGTCGAAGTTATGTTCAACAACTCATCAAAGATGAACATATTCAAGTCAACAACGAAAAGATTAAAACAGGCTATTTATTAAAGGCACAAGATGATATAACTATCAAAGAAGTAGAACCTGAAAAACTTAATATTCAACCTGTCGATTTACAATTAGATATCATCTATGAGGATGAAGATCTTCTTGTTATTAATAAACCACAAGGTCTCGTAGTCCACCCTGCATCAAGCTATAAGGAACCAACACTTGTTCATGGATTACTTCACCAAGTAGATGAATTATCATCGATTAATGGTGTGATTAGACCCGGAATCGTTCACCGTATTGATAAGGACACATCTGGTTTACTAGTAGTTGCGAAAAACGATGAGACACATCGAAAGTTAAGTGAAGATTTAAGTAAGCACGAGATCGAACGCGTTTATCTTGCAATCACTTATGGTGTGATTACAGAAAATGAAGGAACAATAAACGCTCCAATAGCAAGACATCCTAAAAATAGATTAAAAATGGCCGTTTTACCCGATGGTAAAGCTGCAGTTACACATTTTAAAGTGTTAGAAAGATATGAAAAAAACACACTCATCGAGTGTCGTCTAGAAACAGGAAGAACTCATCAAATTAGAGTCCATATGCAGTTTATTCACCATCCAATTCTAGGAGATCCCATCTACGGGCCTAAAGAAGTCATTGGTGATGAAGGACAGTTTTTACATGCTAAAGAGTTATCGTTTTATCATCCGATAAAAAAAGAGCATATGACATTTCATGCCCCTATGCCCGAATCATTTCAAAAAATGATTGAAAAACTTAAGTCAAATTCTGTTTCGTAACATTCTTATAATTCATTTTGGCAATGAGCTCTAATTTGCTCTTGCCTTTTGTTTCTACAATGAGTTTGATTTGCTCATCAACATCTTTGCTCGCACCTTTTAAAAGGGGAACACCTATTTTTTCACTGTATTCTGACATTTTCACTAAGAAAGCATAACGTGCAATAATCGATGCAGCTGCAACACTTAGATGAACAGATTCAGCTCGAACGTGAAAATCGATATCTCGATAAATTAGGGTTTCTTCTTTAATATAATTAAAGTATAATTGAGGTGTACAGAATTGGTCAACGATCACTGGAACAGGTTCAGATAGCTTTGAAGTTGTCTTAATAATGGCTTGATTGTGTAATAAAGCTTTAATTTTATTCAAGTTATAACCTTGTCCTGTAAGCTTATTATATTTTTGCGGTGTTAAAATAAGTAAAGAGTGAACTAATTTCTTAGCAATTTTTGGTGCAATCGCAATAATCGCTTTATCATTCATATTCTTCGAATCTCTTACGTTGAGTGACTCTAAATAGGCGATATCAGTTGCACTTGCATAAAGTGAACAAACGACAATCGGACCAAAAACATCACCGGTACCGACTTCATCAGAACCAACTGCAGCATAGTCTTCTCGATTTAAATGTTTTTTAATGGTAATAAGTTCATGTGTGACTTCTTTACCTTGGAGTAATACCTTACCTGTTTTATATGCAAGAATGTCAATCCCATTGTGCTCTGCATGAAAAAGCAAATAGGGATTCGTATCCTCTATTTGATGGTATTGGTAAACTTTGTTCAATTTTTCCAGCTCTGTCTCTGTTACTGAGATTGTATAATGCTTCATTTTTTCACCTGCATATACATCTATTATAGCACAAATTTACAAAATAAGGTGACCAAACATGCGATTTATGACAAAAACCCTCGAACTTCATACAATCTTGGAAATGATCTCTTCTCATGCTAAAACTGACACGATTAAAGAAGATATTTTAAACCTTGAACCGATGATTGAAGAAGAGATGATCTTAGAATCTCTTGAAGAAACATATGATATGACAACCCTCGTTTCACGTGCGAGTTTTTTACCTTTGATTGATGATTTTGATATACAACACCTTTTAAAATACGCACATCTCAATCGATCGTATACGATTCAAGATTTACTCTATATTCGACTCTTTTTATCGATGGAAAGAGATGTCTTAAAATATGGTAGAGAACTTGATAGGATGAAAATTTCATCAAAGAGTATTGGTAAATACTTTTCAAGTATTATCTCAAATCAATCATTACTTCAATTAATTGATTCAAAAATGGACCCAGATGGTCAAATCCTCGATGATGCTACACCAGAATTGTTTTCAATTCGAAAAGAAATATCAAGACACGAAAAAACATTACAAGATCGCTTAAATAAAATGCTCATTGACTATAGTTCTTATCTTAATGAAGCTGTTATCGTCATTCGAAACAACCGTTTTTGTATACCTGTTAAAGATGCATTTAAGAACAAAATCAAAGGTGTTATTCATGATATGTCAGCATCCAAGCAGACGATCTATATTGAGCCTGAACAAACACGACAAATTACTGCTGAGATTGAAACACTAAAAATTAAAGAAGAAAATGAGATTCAAAAAATCATTTATTTTTTAAGTGAACAAGTTCAACAAAGCTATGATGCACTCGCTTCTAATTTAGATATCTTTTTACATCTTGATTTTTTACAAGCGAAAGCTATCTATGCGAAAAATCATGGAAGTAATCGACCAAGTATAAATAAACGTGGGTTCATTAAGCTTGTTAAAGCAAAACATCCCTTATTAAACCCTCTTGAAGCAGTTCCAATTGATGTTGAGCTATCTGATCAATTACGAATCCTTCTCATTACAGGACCGAATACAGGTGGTAAAACGGTTGCTTTAAAGACTGTTGGATTGCTCACCCTCATGACACAATGTGGATTGCTAATTCCAGCATCAGAATCTTCAGAAATTGCTATTTTTGATCAAGTGTTTGCTGATATTGGTGATGAACAATCGATTATGCAATCTTTATCAACGTTTTCATCGCATTTAACAAAAATTATAAAAATGACTGAAGAAGTTACCGATAACACGTTGGTTTTACTCGATGAACTCGGAAGTGGAACTGATCCAAATGAAGGTGTTTCACTGGCAATTGCGATACTTAATCACTTTAAAACATATAATCTTCGTATGATGGTTACAACACACTACTCTGAGCTTAAAAGCTATGCTTACGAACAAAATCATATGGGTACAGCCAGTGTTGCATTTGATAAAAAGACACTTAAACCTCTCTATTTTCTCCAAATGGGGACAACCGGTTCATCGCATGCCTTCTTGATTGCTAAACGATTAGGACTTAAAGATGAAATCATTAATGATGCCAATGTGATTTATCAGGGTCGACAAACAGATTTACAAAAAGTCATGGAAAAACTAAATGATGAAATGTTGTATCTCGAAAGTCAAAAAGAAAAAGTCAGAGCTGAACTCGAAAAAGCTCGTACTGAAAAGAAGAATTATCACGATCTTAAAGAAAAATTAATCGCTGAACAAGACCAAATTATTCAAAAGATAAAGGATAAGGAAGAAAAGAAATGGCATGACCTTAAAGAAGAGGTTAGAGCTCTTATCTTAGACCTTCAGAATAAAAAATCTTTATCAAATCCTGAGATTGCTCAAATCAAGTATCAACTGAATCAAAAAGCAGAAGAAGAGCATTTAAAACTCTTTGATGAAGAGCTTATAGTTGGCGATCAAGTATACATCATGTCCTACCAACAATATGGAACGATTAAAGCGATTAAAAACGATGATTATAAAGTATCAGTAGGTCAATTTGATTTGACATTTAAATCGACTGACTTAAGAAAAGAAACGATGAAGAAACCTGAGAAAAAAGAACTCAGACCTAAGAAAGTATCTGAAGATCAAACACCAACGAAAAAAGGTAATTATGAGCTTGATCTTCGTGGATTTAGATTTGATGAAGTAAAAGATGCGATGGATCAAGCCATAGATTCAGCACTTTTATCGGGATTATCAGTTCTTCGAATTATTCATGGATTTGGTTCAGGAGCTGTTCGAAAGGCAGTTTATGACTATATCAGGCAATCTCCATATGTCAAAACACATCGTTTTGGTGGTGAAGGAGAAGGCTTAAATGGTGTAACAATTATTACTTTGAAATAAATGCTTATATCTTGAAACAATGTATGATAAAATATATAATAAGAAG
>SBGC01000101.1 GCA_006226985.1 Bacillota bacterium
AATGTATAGTAGTAGATAATATTTAGGAGATTATATGAACATTGTTTTCTTTGCTATTTCCATCATCATCCTAGGAATAGGTATCATCTTGTCAAAAATGCCTTATCGACAAAGACATCATACAACACTTGCACTTGCATGGATCATTTTTTCCTATAAGATGATTGAATACACGATTCATGCGCTTCATTTTAGACTTGAAAAGATTCCTTTAGAATTTTCTACTATTACATATTTCATTTTTTCAATAACCATTATATTTAACATTAAATCATTGAAGACAATTGCAACATTTATGTCCTTTATTACAGGTATTGGTTATTTGACATCATTCATTTTTTTAGGTCAATCATTTTATGCACAAAATGGTGTGTATATCACAACAGCAGCATTAATTAATCACTCCATTGTGTATTTAGGAAGTATGATGATGATCAAAAATATTATATGGAACCCAAAAGAAGAAAAGAAGATTTTAATCTTTTCAATCATCTACATCATCTATGTTTCAGTACTTGACATGTTTGTAACGTTTTCTCAACAATTTATCTTTATTAGAATGTTACTAGGAGCTGATGTGCTTTATCGATTAGTACCCCAAAATAACTACACAAGTTATATGTACTTGCTCTACTATATAAGTATTTATTTAGCATTTAGGCTTATGATTGGATTTTTCCATTATCTATGTGAATTTATAAAGAAGAAAGAGGTTCAACATGAACATACAATTTAAAAAAGGTGTACTTGAACTATTAGTACTCGCCATGTTAAAGAAAAGTGATCAGTATGGTTATGATATATCAGATGCGATAAGTCAAAAAGTGATGATATCAGCAGGTACTGTTTATCCCATTTTACGTAAGATGAAAGATGATGGACTTGTCACAACTTATCTTTCTGAAGAAAGCTCTGGACCAGCTAGAAAGTACTATAAGTTAACATCACTCGGCATAAAGAAATATGAAGCACTAAGTGACGAATGGTTAGAATTTATAACCATTACAAAACAATTTTTGGAGGAGTAAATGATGAATAAAATAATGTTTTTGGAAACACTTGAAAAAGGATTGAAAAATAAACAAGTCCACGATATTAAAGAGATTATTGATGATTATAAAGAGTATTTTGATATTCAGATATCTGCTGGGAAAAAAGAAGAAGAGATTGCTGCTTATCTTGGAAGTATTGACTCCATTATCTTAGATTACGCGGACAATCAACATGGCAGTAAAAAGAAATGGTTTGAATTAGTGACTATCTCATTTATTGCTTTACCTTTGCTAATCATGAGTTATGGTTTATTGATTACGTTTGCAGCTTCATCGATCGGATTTTGGGGAGTTGCAGTTTATCTCACATTTGATATAAATACACTCCAGTTTATGCCAGCAATTCCGATGATCCCGAAATTATTCTATATTGTAACAGCACTTGTAACATGTGTATTTATGTTTAGTCTCTCGGTGAGATATTATGGCGTTTTAAAATCGATGACTAAACAATATGTTGTTAAACAAAGTATACGAATTGGTGATTTTGTGCAATCAGAAATCTACTTAAAAATTTTTAAGATTACATTCTGGATGATGGTTGTTTTATTTGTTCTTACATACGCTGTATCTGCGATTTATGCAAAAAGTTTTCAGTATTGGCATATTTGGGAATGGTTTGAATAAAATATGGTAAAAAAGCATTATGTTGCGAAAATATAGTGCTTTTTTTTATCGTTAATATACTCAATCTCTTATCGATTTTTATGCAAATAATGACTCAATAACTAATTGAGATACAAATCTTAGAAATAGATTGCTTTAATGATTTAGGATGCCTATAATGAAAACTAGGGTGATGCAAAAATGAAAAATGAAGATATAGGAAAACTTCTTAAAGAGTTAAGAATTAAACACGGGTATACACAAGCTGAATTAGCAAATCTTCTCAATGTCACATATCAAGCTGTGTCTCGTTGGGAAAAAGGAATTAATACGCCTAATTTACTTACACTTGTCGCTTTAAAAAAACTATATAAGATTAGTATAGACGAGCTTTTATTAGAAGTAGAAAGAAAGATTGTTGAACCTGTAGAGAAAAAATTACACTGGACAATACAATACTTTTTACTTCCTTTAGCTCTGATTATTTTATCATTTGGTATCGCACAGTTTTATTTTTTCTTAAATGTTTTTTTTGCTATGATAATATTTTCCATATTTATAGGTGTCATTTTATCAGCTGTTATGCTATTGATTAAATTTAAGCAAAAAGGTATACTTTTTCTTATTGTATTAGGCTTGCTTATGCTAATCAATGGAACCGTTTATATCACAAATTTGAGATATTTTAATTTAATGGAAGTTCCTTATTACCAAGAATCCGATCACTTGATTCTTCCTTTCGATTATACCAACAGTATTCCAATCAATATTGATTACATACTTGACGATGAGCCTTATGTATTGATTTATCATTTAGGGAAACCCAATATCCAAACGTATCAGCTTGAAAGCAATCTTTCGCAGATGATGACAAATATCGATACAATTAATCTTGAAATTGATGATATGGTGATTATAGGTGAATATGCATACTTTTCAACCTATTTCGAGGATTCATCAACTTCAGATATTTATCAAATGAATTTAAGAACTCATGAAATTTTGTTTCTTACAACCCTTAACATGCAGATAGAGTTGTGTGAATCAGATACATCACTTTATATCTACGAATCATATGGGGGTTTCCTTGATTTTGAAACAACTATTTTAAGATGGAATGGTGTAGCTATCGAAGAAGTTGTTTCATTTGATTTTGAAATAGTTGACATGTTGTATAATGATTCATTAGAAAGATTTTATATATCAGTTAATCAAAATAATGTTTATAATATTCGTATTTATGATGATCAATTTAT
>SBGC01000043.1 GCA_006226985.1 Bacillota bacterium
GTTTAATCTATTTTATAATAGATTTCTAAAAATATCAATTTTATCTAGTTTTTCCCACGTGAAATCTTCATCTTCTCTACCGAAATGACCATACGCTGCTGTTTTCGCAAAGATTGGACGTTTTAAGTCTAAGGCTTTAATGATGCTTGATGGTCTTAAATCAAAGTTTTTTTGTACTGCTGAATAGATTTTTTCTATCGCTACGCGTTCCGTTCCAAATGTATCGATTCGTACACTTACAGGTTCTGAAACACCAATCGCGTATGCTATTTGGATTTCACATTGATCAGCAACACCTGAACCAACGATATTTTTAGCGATGTATCTTGCCATATATGCTGCACTTCGATCAACTTTGGTAGCATCTTTTCCTGAAAATGCTCCTCCACCATGACGTGCATAACCACCATATGTATCCACGATAATTTTTCGACCTGTTAATCCAGCATCTCCATGTGGCCCTCCCATTACAAAGCGACCTGTTGGGTTAATTTGATAAATGGTTTTTGATGTATCATATGCGCTTAAAATAGGATCAATAACATACTTATGTAATTCTTTTTTTAGTTCAGGTTGACGTTCGCTCCAATACTCATCATGTTGTGTTGATAAAACCACTGTATGAATGCTTTCAGGTTGATTTTTTTCATTATATTCAACGGTCACTTGTGTTTTACCATCTGGGCGAAGACCATGAATAAGATGATGTTCTCTAGCATAGGTTAGTTGTTCAGCTAAACGATGCGCAAGATGAATAGGAAGTGGCATGAGTTCTAACGTATCATTATTTGCATAACCAAACATAAGTCCTTGATCACCTGCACCAAGATCTTTATGCTCTGTTTTATTTACACCCATAGCAATATCAGGTGATTGTGGTTTAATGCGAACATCAATTAAAACATCATCTGCATTATACCCATATTCAATATTGTTATAACCGATTTTTTTGATTGCTTGTCGTGCGACTTCTTCAAAATCGATGGTTGCTGTGGTTGTAATTTCTCCAAATATCAAACAATAGTTTGTTGTTACGGCTGTTTCACATGCAACTCTTGCTTTTGGATCTGTTTTGAGTGCTGCATCTAAGATTGAATCAGATATAAAATCTGCGACTTTATCTGGATGTCCCTTTGTTACTGATTCACTGCTAAATAATCTTTTCATGTTTTTTCTTCCTTTCAAAAAAAATACGCTTTTCCCAAGGAAAAGCGCACTTTGGTTTTCCTTATTGATGGGTTATACCCCTCGTGATGAGCACCTAATTAAATAGGTTGCTGCTACTTCGTCGGTCACTAGCCTCCATAGCTCTGAATAAGTTATACTTATACACATATTGAATTGCGATACTATAATACCTTAAAATATAATGAAAGTCAATGATAATCCCTTGATTTAGAAATTGTTATACATCTCATTAAATT
Source organism: Bacillota bacterium (assembly GCA_006226985.1). Classification (GTDB taxonomy): domain Bacteria; phylum Bacillota_I; class Bacilli_A; order Acholeplasmatales; family Acholeplasmataceae; genus Peloplasma. Next base: position 1,425 of record SBGC01000043.1, read on the forward strand.
CATCATGAATTTTTAAAAATCTTTCCTTTAAATCATAGTCAAAATAATTCGATAATTCTGTTTGAAATGATTTTAACACATCTTTATGTGACATCGGTCTTTTATATGATTTAAGTCCACGCATGGTTAAATATAGATCAGATAGCAGAATAATTTGAGATTCGATTTCTGGTTGTATGAGTAACATTTCTTTTAAGAATTTTTCGTTTGCTGTATCTTCCATGTGAGCTCTTGCGATATCTTCACATTTTTGTGCAAGCTGCATACGTTTGGCAATCTTGGATCCTAGTTCTGTTTTTTCCTTAAGGATATCATACGATTTTTCATCAAAAGCATTCATATCATTTAATAAATTTTTAATCTCTTGATATTGAAGATGAATAATAGCATAAGCGTTCATTTCATCCATTTTTTGTTGACTTAAGCCGTAATAATCGCCAAGTTTAATCGCCATGGTTTGAACTTGGTAAGCATGTCTTTTATCCATAAGAGTATAACTTGATGAAAACACGACTGAGAATAAATCACCAACGATATGTGAAAAATCTCCTTGTACCTGACGTCTTTTAACAAGTTCTTTTTTCCGTTCTTCTTGCATAAATTGACCCATTGAAACAATGGCGTAAACAACGAAGTAAAACAAAATAAATAAAAGTGTTCTCAGAAGAATATCCGAAAATTCAGGTAATCGGATAAATTTAGGTAAGAAACTAATAATGGTCTCACCATTGACTAACCCGTGGAAATTATATGTCCATATAAGATGGATTACAGTGAGTAATGCTAAGAGTCCTTGAAAGGATCCTGCAAGTAACCTTTTTTCTTGGTATAAAGAAATAACAACAATCGCATAATACATTAAAATATATGCACCTGTTTCAAAATATTCGATATTATAAAGTCTTGCATAAATTAAAATCGATGAGAAAAAGATGTAGAAAGCAGCCACATACATTGCAACCATTTGTTTGGTGCGATCGGTTGTATCCATATTAATTAATTTTTTTAATAATTTATTGATCACATAGGTAATCGGAAAAGCTAAAACGGTTAAAAACCAGTCAGATATTTGACTTGAACTCGATAAAGATAAGACAAATAAAATGATTGAATACATGATATTTGATAAGAAAATGATGTTTTTAATCACGACATTACGACGATAGAGTACCATCACATCATTTGTGATATCGACACCTTCTTCAAAACCAAAAAACTTAGCGAAAATACGTTTGCCAAGTGCTTTTAGATTGAATATGCTTTGTTTTTTGGGTTTATCCACTTCAATCATCCTTTATTTAATGTCAAATATACTAAAACGTTTAACACCTGTGTCTTCGTGTGCTAAATCTTCGTTTAAGATTTGTGCTACACGAGTCGATGCTGCAGCAGCAATCGCTCCAACAATATCATCTAAGAATGTATGACAAATACCATCTTCTTTACCTGCATCATTTAAGCGTTTAACGATGCCATGTTTATTGACATCAATATCACCAAAATTTGTTTGACCAATGGTGCCATATAAACCAGCAACATCAAGCCCCATCGTTTCATCGATGCCAAACATACCTAAATCTTCATAAATAATATCTTGAATAGGTCCTTGGAACATTTTTTCTTCAGCTAAGCGATCAATTTCAGCAGCGAGTTGAATATGATGAAAAACATCGCGGAGTGATAAGATTTTCTCTACAGATTCCATACAAACATCTCTTGATACATCATCTGAATATTTAGATTGTTGTTGATAACATATTTCAGCAATCGCTTCTAATTGTACACCACGTTTGTTTAACGTTTTTTTATTAATTTCAAACATTTCTTGTCGTGTAAACACAAGTTTTTTTGGTTTTGTATCAGCCATTACGTTTCATCCCTTCTATAAACACATCACCTTGTTTGATGATGTTTTGTCCATTTAAAAAATCTTTAATCATCAGTTTCTTTTTGCCGGGAGCTTGAATTTCTAATATTTCTATTGCGCCATCAATCGTTTTAATGATTAAGTTCTTCTTGATGTCAAGTACCGTACCAGCTTGAATGCTCTTATCCATTATTATATCACTACTTATCGCTTTAAAGCACTTAAGCGTCGTTTGATTGATGTACATGGACGCACCAATATCAGGTGAAAGTCCGCGAATGCGATTTATGATTTTTGAAGTAGGCCATGTGAATGAGATCTGCTCATCAACTTGTTTAAGTGTTTTCGCAAATGTTACTTGTCTTTCATCTTGAGGAACTCTATGAACGATACCGTGTGATAAGTCACTTAAAACTTCATCAAGTAACTTAACGCCAAGATTTGATAATTTTTGTGTGAGTGTTTTTGTGTTATCATCGCTATCAATGGTTACCTTATCTTGCTTTATAATATCACCACTATCCATCGCGTATGCCATATACATTATCGTAATACCTGTTTCCTTTAAGCCATCAAATAAAGCATATTGAATAGGAGCACCACCACGATATGCGGGTAATAATGACCCGTGGACATTAATGGATTCGATATGATTTAATAAATCTTCTGGTAACATTTGACCATAAGCTGCAGTCACAATATAATCAGGTTTAAGGTCAAGAATAAATTGATACTCTTTTCGCAAACTTTCTGGTTGATAGATCGGAAGACCAAGTGAAATAGCCTTCTGTTTTACAGGTGAAAACAAAAGTTCTTTCTTTCTACCAACAGGTTTATCAGGTTGTGTAACTACTGCAAGTACCTGATGTTTTTGGTAAAGCATCTCCAAGATTGGAACAGAAAAATCAGGTGTACCCATAAATACAATTTTCATAAAATCACCTACACAATGTCTAACATGGGATAATATCTTATACTCACATGCGTTTGTTCTTTGATGTGTTCTATGATATCAAAGACTTGATGTTCATTCATATCACGATATTTAAGTGTGATTGTAAAGCGATGCATATCTTTGATCCGTTTGATAAGCGCTAAAGATGGACCTAAAACCATTATACCAAGAGCTTCAATTTTTTTCTTTAATATAAAAGCTGTTTGATATGCTTTAAGAAATCCAACATCACTCACTAAAATCTGTGAAGTTTTCTTAAAGGGTTCAATGTCTTGAATCTTTCTTTCATATAAAGCTTCTTTATAAAATACTTCATACGGTTTACTTACGGATTGAATAGCAAAATGTTGGATATTATAACCTTGAATAATCGTTTCACCTGGCATAAATCTACCCGATCTTCCAGATGCTTGTGATAAAAGCATATACGTTTTTTCTGTTGCATGATAAGAAGGTACTTTAAGAGATAAATCAGCCATAAGTATACCCATAAGCGTTACTTTAGGAAAATCTAGTCCTTTAGCAATCATTTGCGTTCCAATTAAGATATCTGCTTGTTCAGATTGAAACTGATGCCATATCTTTTCATGACTATGCTTTGTCTGTGTTATATTTTGATCAAGTCGTAATATTTTAGCGTCAGGTATTGCTTTTTTAAGGGTCGACTCAATATATTCAATGCCAATACCTACTTCCTTAACTTTATCTTCACCACATGCCTCACATGTTTTACTAAATGGTTTTTCATAACCACAATAATGACATTTCAAGATATTCTTATCCTTATAATAGGTTAATGAAACATCACAATGTGGACACTTAGGAACATCACCACATGAACGACATAAAACAAACGGTGCATATCCTTTACGATTATATAAAAGCATGACCTGTTCTTTTCTTTCTAATCGGTCTAGAATACTTAAGAGTAGTTTCCGTGAAAAGATGGTTGTATTTTTTTGTCTTAATTCTTCTTTCATATCAACATAATGGATTTTTGGTAATGGCAAATCAAGTGGTCTTTTCGTTAATTCGAGAAGTTGATATGTATGAAGTGATGCAAAATACATCGATGTAATTGATGGTGTTGCAGAACCCAAAACAAGTGGGATTTGATGATAGTCTGCACGAAGTAATGCGATATCTTTCGCTTGATAAATAACGCCTTCAAGTTGTTGGTAGGATTCATCGTGTTCTTCATCTATGATGATAAGTCCAAGATTTTCCATCTTTAAAAATACGGCTGACCTTGTACCGACAACAACACATGGTTCATCTTTTTGAATTTGACGATATTGATCAAATCGTTCACCTTTTGATAAACCACTGTGATATGTATAAAGATGTTTTACAGTTGGCATCAAACGTTGTAACATCGGTGCAATCAACGTAATTTCAGGGACAAGAAGTAAGACTTTTTTATGTTGTTTTAAAACCTGCTTAATAACTTCAATATAGACTTCAGTCTTACCTGATCCTGTAATTCCTTTAAGTAAAAATGTGGATCTTGAATTTATAGATGATAGGATGCTAGATGTCGCGTTTTGCTGTTCATCTGTTAATACAATATCTTTATTAACTTCTTCAAAAAAGTGATGTGGATCTCTTAAAACTTCCTTTTCAAAAGGCATCAAAACCTCATGTTTGATGAGTGTATTGATTTGACTTACGGAGATTCCTTGTTCTAGTAAAGCCTTTTTCGAGTATTCATCGTGTTCTATAAAGATATTTACGACATCAACGTATTTACTCATTTTAGGATAATGATGATGGTGATTAAATGTGTAATAGGTTTCTGTCTTTATCTTGTTTTTTTCTTGAATGATTGTTTTTATATCAATGATTTTTTGTCGTTTTAATCGTGTTAATTTGCTTTGATAAACTTGATCCTTCTTTTTTAATCGCCAAATGTTTTTCTTATTAAAAAATGGTTTCAAATCATCGTCAACAAGACTTAAGTCGTTCGCATATACTTCTTTTGTATATGTCACTGTGAGTTCATGATTAATCACTGTTTTTAAAAGTTCATTAAAAAGATTTATTCCTTGAAGTTTTAAATGATCAATCATCAAAAAATGTTCATCATCAAGCGTTGGAACAATATCTAAACATGATATGATTTCCTTTGTTGCATCCCTACTTTGTGAAACGATATCGATCACAAATCCTAAACGTTTTTGTTGACCAAAGGGTACATAGACACGTGAACCTTTTTCCAAAAAACCCTCCATAGTTGAAGGGATAATATAGTCGTATAACTGATTAACTTCGTGATGACTGATATCAACGATTACTTTTGCGTACATAAATTCACCATCTATATTATATCATTTGATATGCATTTAAAAAGACAAATTAAGGTTTTACACTTCGTGTCGCGAAAAATGTATTGATATTTAATTCTTTTAATCGTCCTTCACCATTCGTATCATCAAAAATATGCGTCAAGATTAAACCAGCTTCAAGTTGACCACCGATTTGTTCTTCAAGTGTATGTGAAAAAGCGATACCCCAATCAAGGTCAATACTCATTTGAAAGAGCTTCTCATCGGATAAAGGATCAAAGGGTAATTTATTAACAATATGTGTTTCATCATCGTCATTGACCATATAGTTGACTTCATTACCTAGACCAGATAATAAGATGCCACCTTTTTTAAGTACACGATAACATTCTTTAAATATCGATTTAACATCTTTGACATAACAATTTGAAACTGGATGAAAAATGAGATCAAAGGAATCATCTGGAAATGGTAGTTTTTTCGTCATATCAGCATGGACAATGTTGACTTCATAATTTTCTCTTTCGGCGACTATTCTTTCACTTTCTAGTTGTTTTTCAGAGTAATCTAGTACCGTAATGTCTGCTCCAAGTGCTTTAAATATAGGCATTTGTTGACCTCCTCCTGAAGCAAGACCTAATACTTTCGCATTTTTTAGTTCAGGAAACCAATCATGAGGTACAGGCTTTGTTGGAGTTAAGACAACATCCCATATTCCTTTTTGTGCTTGTAAAAAGACTTCGTGAGAAATAGGTCTGCCCCATTCCCAGTCATTTTCGACCCAACGATCGACGACTTTTGAATTAATATCTTGATATTTTTTCATATTTACCTCTGTTTTATAGCGATTTTTACAAAAAAAGTAACCGAAGTTACTTTAATGATTTTAAAATTTGATCAATATGATTACCATGAGCTAGCGCTTCATCATACTTAAAAAGTAAGTCAGGAATTTTACGAATATTCTTAATTTTCTTTGCTAATTCCATACGAATGGGCACTTTAGCATCTTCAATACCCTTTTTTGCACGTTCGATAACTTCTGCTTGGTCACTTAAAATTGTAAAATAAATCGTTGCAAATGATAAATCTTTCGTCACTTTCACTTCGGTTAAATTAATATAACCAAAGCTCTTATCTTTGACTTGTAGATTAACAATTGTTGCGAGTTCTCTTTGAATCAAACTTGCTAAACGTTCTGTAGTGATTGACATATTATTCCACCTCTACTTCTTTCATTTGTGATGCTTCAATGATATCTCCTACTTTAATATCGTTGAAGTTTTCAATGTTTAGACCACATTCATAACCTTGTCTAACTTCTTTAGCATCATCTTTAAAACGTTTAAGTGACGCTAATTTACCTTCATAAACAACAATACCGTTTCTAAGTACTCTGACTAATGCATCACGTTTGATAACGCCATCTGTGACATAACAACCAGCAATCGTACCTATGCGTGAAACCTTGAATGTATCTCTAACTTCTGCTTGTCCAGTCACAATTTCTTCAAATGTAGGTTCAAGCATACCTTTGAGTGCAGCTTCAATGTCTTCTGCAACACGATAAATAATATTATAAAGTCTTATTTCAACACCTTGGCTATCAGCATCTTGTTTAACTGCTGCTGTAGGGCGTACGTTAAATCCAATGATAATTGCTTTTGATGCATTTGCGAGAGTGACATCACTTTCTGTGATTGCCCCTACACTTGAACGAACGACATTCACATGGAAACCATTGATATCAATTTTTTCAAGCATGTTCTTTAACG
>SBGC01000025.1 GCA_006226985.1 Bacillota bacterium
CAATGATAAGTAAATTAAATGACTATTTACAACCGTTAATATAGATATTATGATAGTAATTTTTCAATATTTATGGTAATATTGATAAACGGGTGATAACATGTTTGATCGACTAGCGATTATGGAAAAACAATATCAAGAAATGCAAGAAAAACTAAGTACTGGAACACTTGAAGTCAAAGAAATGACAAAGATGATGAAAGAGTCATCAGCTATTCAAGATGCTGTACTTCTTTATCAATTTTACAAAACAAAAGAATCAGAATTAAATGATTTAGAAACCATGCTGGAAGATGAATCAGATGATGATCTCATTGAGATGGGTAAAACAGAAATTGATAAACTTAAGACAACTTTAGAAGAAACAGAAGAGAAATTAAAGATTTTACTACTACCTAAAGATCCTAATGATTCAAAAAACGTCATTATGGAAATTAAAGGTGCAGCTGGTGGTGACGAAGGAAACATCTTTGCAGGTGATCTTTTTAGAATGTATTCACGTTATGCCGAATCTAAAAACTGGAAGATTGAAGTCCTAAATGCCATGGAAGGTAATATGGGTGGATTTACATCGATTGAATTCATGATTTCTGGTAAGTATGTATACTCATTCTTAAAGCACGAATCAGGCACACATCGTGTGCAACGTGTACCAGAAACAGAATCGATGGGTCGTGTTCACACCTCAACAGCTACTGTGTTAGTCATGCCAGAAGCTGATGAAATCGATATTGAAGTCAAATGGGACGACATTCGTGTAGATACGTATAACTCATCAGGTCCTGGAGGACAATCAGTTAATACAACAAAATCAGCGGTCAGGTTAACACATATTCCCACAGGGATTATGGTCGCATGTCAAGTAGGTAAGAGCCAACACGAAAATAAGGCATCAGCTTTTACGCTTCTTAAAACGAGAATCTTTGATTCAATCATTGAAGAACAGATGGAAAAAGAAGGTGCTGAAAGAAAAGCGCTTGTAGGTCGAGGCGATCGCAGTGAAAAAGTAAGAACCTATAATTACCCACAAAATCGTGTTTCTGATCATCGTATTGGATTAACCTTACAAAGACTAGATGCGATTATGGAAGGTAGACTAGATTTAATTATTGAACCACTCATTAATGAATTTCAAAAACGTCAACTGATTGGTGATATGAAGTGACATACGAAGCTTTATTAAAACTCGCTACGCAAAAAGCGAAACATCACCAAAAAGAAGAGGAAGCGTGCCGTCTTTTGATGATGGAGATTTCTAACCAAGATGCACATCAATTTTATCTCCAATTTAAATCAGAGGTAGCAGATACATTTGTAGAAAGATACCTAACTTTACTCGATAAATATTTAATCAATCACATACCTATTCAACATTTAATTGGGCATTCATATTTTTTTGGATATCCCTTCAATGTGAATCAAGATGTTCTCATTCCAAGAAGTGAGACTGAACAACTTGTTGAACATATCTTGATGTATTATGATACATATTTTCAAGATCAAAAAATTGATGTGCTCGATTTAGGTACAGGATCAGGGTGTATCGGCTTAACACTAGCTCTCGAAGAAAAAAACATGCAGGTAGCTATTTCTGACATTTCAGATAAGGCACTTGAAGTTGCGAGATCTAATATGGATAAGTTAGGTGCTAAAGCTAAAATCATCTTATCTGATTTATTTGATGATATCAAACCTAAATTTGACATCATCGTCTCAAATCCACCCTATATTCCAGATGATGAAATCGTAGAAGATATTGTCACAAAAGAACCATCTATTGCCTTATATGGGGGTAAGTTAGGTACTGATTTTTATGACAAAATACTTAAGCAAGCTAAATCCCATCTAAAAGATAAAGCACTCATCGCATTTGAACATGGCTTTCAACAAAAAGATCAAATTCTTTCATTTGCAAAAACACACTTTCCAAACGCAATCATTATCCAAAAAAAGGATTTACAAGGGAAAGATCGCTTCACATTTATTGGTATCGGTGGTATCCTCGGATAAAACACTCTATTTCATAGATAAATCAAAAAAATAAGTCTTTTTAAGACTTTTTTTGTTTTATTTTAGCTATTACGTTATATAATTAAAAAGGTTAGAAATGAGGTACCTTATGGAATTTAGAAATATCGCCATTATCGCACACGTTGATCATGGTAAAACGACACTTGTCAATCAATTATTAAAACATAGCGAACGTTATGATGCACATCATGAGCTTGATGAACGCGCTATGGATTCAAATGATATCGAAAGAGAACGCGGCATTACGATCCTTGCTAAAAATACCGCGATTATATACAAAAACTATCGAATCAACATCTTAGATACACCAGGTCATGCTGATTTTGGTGGTGAAGTTGAACGCATCATGTACATGGTTGATGGCGTGCTTCTTTTAGTTGACGCTTATGAAGGGGTTATGCCTCAAACACGATTTGTCTTGAAAAAAGCTTTAGAAGCTAAACTCTTACCGATTGTTGTTGTTAACAAAATCGATCGCCCATTTGCGGATGTTCAAAAAACGTTAAACGAAGTTTATGACTTATTTATTGATTTAGGTGCAGATGAACATCAATTAGAATTTCCTGTTGTTTATGCATCAGGTCTCCATGGTTATGCAAACTATGAACCAAAACTTAATGAAAGCATCAAAATGGAGCCTATTTTAGATACCATTATTAAGACTATCCCAAAACCAAACGAAGATTATAAATCTCCACTACAATTTCAACCTGCATTAATTGATTATAACGATTATGTCGGTCGTATGGGCATTGGTAAAATCTATAAGGGTACTATGAGAACAAACGATTTTGTTTCATGTATCCGTATGGATGGTTCCATTGTTCAATTCCGTATTCAAAAGATATTCCAAAGTTTAGGTATGGAAAAAAT
>SBGC01000023.1 GCA_006226985.1 Bacillota bacterium
AAAAAAAAGGATGATTTCTCATCCTTTTGTAGCACCAGCCATAATACCTTCGATAAGGTATCTTTGGAACACCATATAGAGTATGGTAATAGGTAGACCAACCAGCAATGCACCAGCTGCAAACGCTGAATAGTTTTGCAGGTTAAGGTCGTTAATAAACTTAAATAAACCCACCGCAAGTGTCCATTGTGTCTGAACATCATAATCTGTTGGAGCACCTTCAGGCTTAAACTGTAACAGATAACCTGGAAGCATATAATCCATCCATGGACCCATAAACATTGAGACAGCAACGAATGTAAGAATAGGAACTGCAAGTGGTAAGATGATCCAAATAAATATTTGGAATTTATTCGCTCCATCAATCATCGCAGATTCATCCAAATCCTTAGGAATTTGTGTTAAAAATCCTTTAATCAGCCATAAGTTACCAGGTATACTACCACCAATATAGAGAATCGATAGCATGCGAGGTTGACCGAGAATACCAAATCTCCAGAATAATACATACATCGCAATTAACCCCATGAATGAAGGGAACGCTTGAAGGACTAAAATCGTAAGTAATCCTGCTTTTTTACCCTTAAATGAGAATCTCGCAAAGACGTATGCGGCACCTGTAATTAAGAATGTACCAACAAACATGTTAATAAGTGCAATCGACAATGTATTCCAATACCATGTTGTAAACTTGGTTTCTTCAAATAAGAACTTAAACGCGTTGATATTTGGTGAATCTGGCCAAATCGTATTTGGAATCGATGCACGTCCTGCAAATGCCATACCAAAGATATAGACAACAGGAATAATAACAACAATAGCAACCAACGTTATTTCAGCATAGACGAAGAGTCTTGAAAACATGTGTGATGGTTTAAACACTTCTTTTAATGTTGTGTTGGATACATTTCTACGTTTTGGAAGGTTTCGATAGTAAATAAAACCATACACAGGAATTAAGCCAATCAATCCTACTGTTGTTCCTTCATAACCTTTTTTAGCTGCATAATCAACAACAGTTCCTTGATGTAGCAAGAATAATAGAATGACAACGAATATACCAATCAAGGTTTGTAATAAACTATTACGAAGTGATAGATAGATCAGTACAGAAAATGGAATTAAAAACATGAAAAAGATGAGAAGTAATAATGCATATAATCCAATACGTTTCGATAAAATATCAAAGCTAAATAAATGTTTAACTTCTCTTTCATCTAAAATCTTAGATGATTTAAGTTTCTTGAAATATGAGAATCCATAAAATGGTATCGCTGCAATCCAACGATATTTTGTTCCTTCGTAACCTTTTTTCGTTGCATAGTCATATGCAGTTCCTTGATTCACCCATAGTAATAGGATGACAAAATATGAAATTAAAATCCATAAGAATATCATATATTAGTCCTCCTGGAATGCTCTTGTTCTTGATAGGTTCCAAGCTGTAACGGATCCTACAAAGAAGAAGATAAGAACTGAGAATACAGATGCCATGTTGTAGATGTAATGTTCAGTTGTTAGTTTATACATCCAAGAAATCAAGATATCTGTATCACCTGCATACCCTCTCGAGTCCATATTGGCATTCGGTCCTCCACCTGTAATGAAGTAAATAACACCAAAGTTATTAAAGTTACCTGAGAAAGTCATAATCAAAATTGGAGCAGTGGAGTATAAGACGAGTGGCATAGTGATCTGTGTAATTTTCTGGAATTTATTCGCACCATCGATATCTGCTGCTTCATAAAGTGTTTGGTCTATGGCAGTCATGACACCCGTCATTAAAGCCATGAAATATGGGAAACCTAACCAAATATTTAAGATAACAAGTGAGCCTCTTACGAATGTCTTATTGTAAACATTTGTAAACCATTGAATACGGTCACCTGGTCCTAAATAGAAGTATTTAATAATACCGGTTAAGTCATTAAAGTTAACACCTAAAATACCTAAATCTTGCAAGATCCTTATGACACCTATGTCCATTAAGAATTGGTTGATAAAGCCGTTTTCGTTAAACATAACGGAGAATACCATCTGTGATAATAGTGCTGGGATAGCCCATGGAAGAATTAAAATAGTTCTCCATAATTTTCTGAAAACAACCTTTTCACTATTCAGAATTAGCGCTTGGATAAAACCACCAAAGAATACAGTGAATGTCGATAAAATCGCCCATACAACTGTCCAACCAAGAACGCGCCAGAATGCACTACCAAATGATGATCCAAGTCCTGATGCGAAGTCAAAAATTTGTGCAAAGTTAGCCAAACCAACCCAGTTGAAGAGGTCGTTTTGTGACTCTCCACCTTTAATGTCTGTGAATGCGATAATAAATCCAAATGCAATTGGCATAATGGAAATAAATCCAAGAACAAACATCGCTGGGAATAAAATAATATACTCAAATGATTCTTCATAAACATCTTTGAAGTAATCAACATCTTTTAATACTTTCTCTTTGTTTCGTTTTGCTTCTGCTACTTTATAAGCATCTCGTATTGACCAGAATGCAACAATCATAAAGAATAAAAATAAGATGATTGCGATTAAACCTTCGATTAAAAGATGCATCGTGATATGTCCCAATACTGTTACACTTTCACTAGGAATCACACTACCGTTTGCTTCAATGGTTAAGTTGTGTGTTAATGTTCTTGTTCCATATTTACCAGTCATTGCTAATAAAAGCGCATTTTGTTGTGTGAAGTCTTGTTTTTCAGCAACACCCATTGTGTATACTGACCAGAATCCTCTTAAAAACATTCCGGCTTTTTCATAGTAAAAATTGTCGTATTGTACTAAAAACTCAGCTTTGACTTCTGGATTCATCTCTAAATAAACTTTAATCATTAAACGTGTAAAATCTCTATTGGTTAATCGATTAAAGTCTCTTGAATATG
>SBGC01000147.1 GCA_006226985.1 Bacillota bacterium
TTCAAGATGTGCCATGATGCATCCTTAAAATATACGGGTAAACCAGATAATATCGTTGTTGGTGCAAACATTGCTGGATTCCAAAAAGTTTATATAGCGATGCTACAACAAGGTGTTTAGTTAATTTATTCAGCGACTAAAATGGATGAATACCTTAAGGTGTTCGTCCTTTTTGTTTGCCTCAAAATGTTATTGAATATCTTGAAGTGTGGGTAAATAGACAACAAAGTGATTAGAAATCTTAAAATAGAATCTTGTGAAACAAGTGTGAATTTCATAACAATATATTTTTTCCATATTTAAATAAAGTTTATACTATTGACTGGATCAAAAGATAACTTCATACTTTTATCAGCTGTTTAAACTGGATTTTGATTCTTTTGCCTCTAATCGTCTAAAAAAGATATATATTTACGTAAAAAGATATGATTTTGGGCTTGTAATTTTAAAAATGTAATGATATCATAGACTTGTATAGAACAAAAACCCAACTTAATCAACAAAAAGAGACCCTAGAGAGTAACAAAATAATATTGTATTTTTACTTTGTATGCTCGTTTTATAAGAGACAACAAATGTTTGCCTCTATTTTTTTTAAAAGATTAAAGAAAGCGTTTACATATAATAGGTGTATTTCATGTTAAAATTGTTGCAAGAAAAAAATCCTCAATTACATATCGCTAGTATCGATGATCCATCTTTTAAAAGATATGGTCAAATTTTAAATATATCTGATTTTTCAGAAGTTTTAGAATATCTAGAAAATCAAACAGAAATCCCTAAAATAAATAATTTTTATCTTGCGCATGATCCACATATGCAAGCTTCAATAAAACATACAGGTGCTATACAAAATGTGTTTGGAAATATGCCTGTTGAATATGGATATGTGAATGGTCATAATACCAAACTTAATGCACTAGAATATCACAAATCGTCTGAAATAAATGTTTATTTGACACCGGTAGTTCTTATGTTTGCAAGAGTTGAAGATCTTCATAATCACACATTAGAAACCAATAAAGTTGCTGCATTCTTTATACCAGAAAATACAGCAATTGAGATATTTTCTCAGACACTACACTTTTCTCCATGTAAAGTCAATGATCATGGATTTAAGTGTGGTGTCCTCCTCCCGTTTGGTACAAACATGGAATTTATCCCACAAAAAGTCATTTATAACAAAGAAGATCACTTGCTATTTAAAACAAATAAATGGATTATAGTTCATCCGGAACATCGACCATTTGTAGAACTAGGCGCAACCGTAGGTCTTATAGGACCTAATATTGAAATAAAATATTAAATCGAGGAAATCATGATCACATTTAAGACAAGCAAAGAAAGCTTACAGATTTATTATAAAGATCAATTAATCATCAATCACTCATACAAGAACCCATCTTTCTATCTTGGTAATGGAATGGAAACGATTGACTCATATCGTGGGAACTATAAAATAGAAGATTATATTGAATCAAGAATTCCTTTGAAATCTTTTGTTCTATCCGAAAAGGAAGTTAAATTTTATCATCAAGATTTAGAATTGATTTTAAACCTTAAAGAAGAAGATGATCGTTTGATAGTTGATTTTAAAACAAATCAACCTATGAATCGCTTTTGGATGAGAATTCATGCTTTGGAAGATGAAAAAGTATATGGTTGTGGAGAACAAGCGTCTTATTTCAATCTTAGACATCGAAATTACCCATTATGGACATCTGAACCAGGTGTAGGTAGAGACAAAAAGACATTAACCACTTTTTATGCTGATCTCCACGATAAAGCCGGTGGTGACTACTATACGACATATTACCCAGAACCCACGTTCGTATCTACTAGAAAGTATTGGCTTCATGTTGATTCATTCGCATACGCTGAGTTTAATTTCAAACATCATGATTTTCATGAATTATTCTTCTGGGAAACACCTAAGCAAATGATTCTTAATTTTAAGGACACATATTTAAATCTGGTAAATGATTTAACAAACTATACAAAATTACCACCCAAACTTCCTGAATTTCTTCTTGACGGTATGGTCATTGGTGTTCAAGGGGGATTAAATCAAGTCTTAACATACTTAAGACAAGCACAACATGCAGGAGTAAAAGTCTCAGGTATATGGGCACAAGATTGGGCTGGACATAACTATACATCGTTTGGAAAAAGACTCTATTGGAATTGGAAATTAAACGAGAATGTATATCCCAATTTAAAAGAAGAAATTAAAAAGCTTAATCAAGAAAATGTAGCATTCTTAACATATATATGCCCATTCTTACTTGAAAATGAATCTTTATTCAATGAAGGAAAATCTCATGGATATCTTGCGTTAACAAAAGATGGACACGTTTATAAAGAAGATTTCGGCGAATTCTACTGTGGTATTGTTGATTTAACGAATCCTAAAGCATTTGATTGGTACAAAAATGTTATCAAAACAAATCTGATTGATTTAGGTATTCGTGGTTGGATGGCAGATTTTGGTGAATACTTACCAGTTGATTGCGTACTGCATAATGGTATAGATGCGAAACTCATGCACAATGAATGGCCAGTTTTATGGGCAAAATGTAACTATGAAGCAGTAAAAGAATCGAACATGCTCGAAAAAGTCTTCTACTTTATGCGAGCAGGAGCACATGGTTCACAACATTATGCCACCTCCTTATGGGCTGGTGATCAAAGTGTTAATTGGGAAACACACGATGGTATTGCTTCTGTTATTCCCTCGGCATTGTCAACTGGAATTATCGGTAATCCATTCACACACAGCGATATTGGAGGGTATACAAGCCTTCACGGAAATATTAGAACGAAAGAATTGTTTGATCGTTGGCTTGAAATGAATGTATTCACATCATACATGCGTACACATGAAGGAAATAGACCGACACAAAATTTCCAATTTTATCATGATAATGACACCTTAAAACTCATGGCTAGAATGACTGCAATTCGTGTTGAGTTAAAACCTTATATTGCACATCTTTATGAAGAAGCAGTCACTAAAGGATATCCCGTACAACGACCTATCTTTATGCATTATGAAAAAGACTCTACAGCATATGATCTTCAATATGAGTATCTATTTGGTGCAGATGTTTATATTAAACCTGTCGTACAACCCAATCAAAAACAACAAACAGTCATATTACCTGAAGATGAATGGATTCATTTATGGACAGGTGCGAGATATGACAAAGGCGGTGTAATTACTGTTGATTGTCCTGTTGGATATCCTCCAGTATTTTATAGATTTAAATCTGAGTTCAGAGGCTTATTTGAAAAAATAACGCAAAATTATAACCTTTAAGGGAGAGTTTTATGACTTCAAAAACACAATCTTACAGGACATACTTACTAAAACAACGTATTGTCCCGTATCTATTCTTGACACCCAATCTACTCATCTTCTCAATCTTTATTATTTTGCCTGCAATTATTGGTGTTTATTATTCGTTTACGGATATGTCACTGTTTACTTTTGGTCGACCTGAAATCATCGGATTTGACAATTATCGAAGATTGCTAGATGATGAACTCTTTAAGAATGCTATGTGGAATACGATAAAATTAGTCATTGTAACTGTTCCACTACTCTTTGCAACAGCATTAATGGTTGCAACACTCATTGTTCAGCCGATTAAAGCAAAAGGATTTTTTAGAGCAATATATTATTGGCCTGTCATGATTTCAGCGATTGTTGTTGGGGTTATTTGGCAATGGATATTTAGTCAAGATTTTGGATTATTAAATGTGACTTTGCAAAGTTTGGGTTTAGATCCTATGCAAACATTTATAAATCCTACATTTGCCTGGTGGTCCGTTGTGTTTGCTATTGTTTGGTCTAGAACAGGATACTACATGATTATCTTCGTTGCAGCATTGTTGTCGATACCTGAAACATTATACGAAGCGGCAGAAATGGATGGCGCAAATAAATTGCAAAAGTTCTTGTTTATTACCTATCCTTCGTTAAAAGCTGCGCGATTAATGGTCTTCATCTTAGTTACGATGGAAATCTTTAAGATTTATCCATTAGTTGTGACACTTACAGGTGGAGGACCTTTCAAAGCAACTGAGTTTACTGTACAGCATATTTATGAGACAGCATTCAAACGCTATGACATTGGTTATGCAAGTGCAATGTCAGTGGTGATGTTACTTATTGTTACATTGTTTACGGCATTTAATTTCTTCTCGTCGAAGCGAGGTGAAAATAAATGAGAAAAAACATGATTTTGAATTACACAATCGCTTCAATTCTTGTTTTAGTATTCTTAGTTCCTGTAATCTACATTATTAGTTCATCTTTTAAACCGTTGAATGAACTCTTTACAACAACACCAACGTTTTTTCCCAAGAAGTGGACGATTGGTAATTATACAGGAGCTCTTGCAACAGGAGACTTCTCAAGATATATCTTTAATTCATTTATTGTAGCTGTAACATCAACTGTTTTAGCAGTAGTGATTAACTCAATGAGTGGTTATGCACTTGCTAAATTCAGATTTAAAGGTGACGGAGTTATCATGATCATAATTTTGTCAACAATTATGCTACCACTAGAAATTATCATGGTGCCTATCTTCCAAGTTTTAAAAACATTCGGCTTATATAACTCACTTTGGGCATTAATTATACCTCCAGCAGCAACACCAACAGGTATCTTCTTAATGAGACAATACTTATTAACGATTCCTGATGAAATTATTCAGTCAGCACGTATTGATGGTGCATCTGAATGGAAAATATTTTACAGTATTATCTTGCCAAACGCGAAACCAGCCATTGCAACACTTGCTATCTTCTCATTCATGTGGAGATGGAATGACTATGTATGGCCACTCATCGCGATTAATGATCCAAAAAAATACACATTACAGCTTGCTATTGCAAATTTAACGGGCGAATTTGGAACAGATTATAATTCCGTATTAGCCATCTCAGCAATTTCGATGATTCCAATGCTTATTATCTTTATTATTTTCCAAAGACAGTTTGTCCAAGGAACAGTGGAATCTGGTATGAAGGGGTAAAGACTGTGAATATTCACAGATATTTATAAAAAAAATAGGAGGAAACTATGAAGAAAGTTTTAGGTTTATTCTTTGCGTTACTAACAGTTTTCGTAATTGTTGGTTGTAAAGAAGAAGAAAACAAGACTCTCCAAATGCTTTGGTGGAGTGATGGAACAGAGGGTACAGTAATGCAAACATTATTGGACCAGTATTTTGAAGAAACTGGCGTTACGATAGAATTAGTAAGTATTCCTTACAATGACTATGAAACTCGTCTAGCTACAATGATTAGTGGTGGTGAAGCACCTGCATTAGCACGTGTAACTGAAGGTCATTTAAATAACTTTAAGGCTCAAATTGAAAGTCTTGAAGGTGTTTATAACAAAGCTGGATTTACTAACTTATTCTATAACGCTGATGGTGATGTTATTTCATTACCAATGGATATTACAGCAAATGGTATGTTCGTTAATACCGACTTAACAACTAAGTATGGTGTTAATCTTCCTACAGGAAATTCAGTTTGGACTTGGGCAGAATTTGAAACTGAAATGAACAAGCTTCGTGCTGGTATCGGCGCTGGTGATAATGATGTTGTAGCTCCTGGTTTATTTGATCATCAAGCTCACCGTTTTATGCCAGTATTCTATCAACATGGTATTAAGTTATGGCAAACACCATATACTGCAAGCAACCTTAAATCAACACAAGCTGTAGCTGCTCTACAAATGCTTATGGATTTCTATGATGAAGGTTTCTTAGGTAGTCAAACATATGTAACTAAAAACTCTGCTTCTTTATTTAGAACAGGTGCTTATGGATTCCATATGTCAGGTAACTGGAATGTTTCAGGCTATCAAAATCTAGAGTTTGAATGGACAGTTGTTCCTATGCCACAAGGCACTAACCGTGCAACCATCCTTGGTGGTAAATCATTAGCTGCATTTAAGAATAGTGGAGCAACAAAAGAAGCTAAAGAATTCATTGAATGGATGGCTGAAGCTGAACAACATGATGCATTCACTGGTGGAGTTCCTTATCTTACTCCAAGATTAGGTTCAACTGTTGATTACGGTACATTCGCTGCAGAATATGCTGTATTCTTAGGTGAAATTGCTGCTACAAACCAAATGTATGTTCAAGACTGGTTAAATCAAGTCATGATTCCTGGTATGTATCCAATTATCAATCAATTCGTAGAAGATGCTGCTAATCCAAATAGAACGAAGACAGCATTACAATTATTAACAGATTTAGAAGCTGCACTTAAAGCTGCTGCTCCAACTGCTTAAGTAAAAAAATCTTAAAAAAGCATCAATACAGGTGCTGCTCAAATGAGTAGCACCTCACTATTGATGATTAAATTATTTGTTTAGTTAGAAGAGAACAAAGATAAGTCTAATTAACCAAACAATTTAATCAAAAGGAGAACATATGAAGCAATTTGAAGTACTATATATTCCCATAGGCGTACCAACATTTCACTTGGAATCTGCTGAAAAAGCATTTAGAGATTCTATCACGTTATTGAAGTCTATCGATAATACGGTTGTCGTTCCTCATGAAATGTTATTATCACTTGATTTACTTAAAACATACATAGAAGGCAAAAAGCCGGACTTAATCATTTTACAAAATGTGACGTTTGCTAATTCCGCATATGCAACTGAAGTTTTTAAAAAGCTTGATGCACCTGTTTTATTATGGACATTAAGAGAACCTGTCATTGATGGTGGAAGATTGCGTCTAAATTCATTAACAGGAGCATTTTCTGCAGGTTTTGCATATCATGCGATGAAAGATCAACCACTGCATTATATGTATGGATCTCCATCAGAAAAAAGTATCCAAATAAAACTAAAACAAGTCATATCAGCTGCTAAATTGAAGTTTGAAATGAAGGATATGAATTTGTTAGTTATTGGTCATACACCACAAGGTTTTGGTTTTGGTCGAGCATTGGATTTAGAAATGGCATCAGTCTTTGGAGTTAATTTATTAGCTATTGAATCAAGAGAACTTACCCAAATTGCCAAAAATATGGATATTAGTTCAGCGACAAAAGAACACGAAGAAGCACTTCTAAAAATGAAAGATTTAGATAAAACTGAACCTAAAAATAAAGTTGATTTCATCAAACTTTATAAGGTCTACAAAGATTATATTCAAGCGAATTCTATCAAAGCAATCGCTTCGCGCTGTTGGCCAGATTTTTTCACTGATTTTGGCACTCCTGTATGTGGTGTTTTAGGTATGCTAAATGATCAAAACATTGCTGCTGCATGTGAAACAGATGCTTATGGTGCATTATCAATGTATATTGGACAGCAACTAACAAAGACACCTACTTACTTAGGTGATCCTGTATCTATCGATGAACTTGATAATACCATCACGTTCTGGCATTGCGGAACAGCTGCTTGCTCACTGGCTAGAATCGAAACAGGTGCTTTAACAGGTGTTCATCCTAATCGAAAGATTGGTCCAACGATGGAATTTGGTCTTAGACCAAGCAAGCACGCTACGATCTTTAGAATTGGCAGAAAAACAGATGGAACATTTAGATTTTTTATTGCCAAAGGAGAAATTCTTGATAAACCTCAACAGTTTTTAGGAACTTCAATGGTCGTCAAAGTCGAACAACCAGTTAATCACATGATTACACAAATGGTTAAAGAAGGTTGGGAACCACATTTTGCTGTTTTATATGGCGATGTGAGTGAAGAATTAAGTATCTTAGCAGATATGTTAAAGTTACAAACCGTCAAATATTAGGAGAATAACATGGACAAAAGACAATTTTTAGAAACACAAGCAAAAGAAATTAGAAAATTAACCATCAATTGTATTGCAACACTTGGTGTAGGACACGTCGGTGGAAGCTTATCAATTGCTGATATACTTTCAGTTTTATATTTTGATCAATTATATATTGATCCTAAAAACCCAAAAATGCCAAATCGTGATCGCTTTGTTTTATCAAAAGGACACGGTGGCCCAGCTGTATATGCTTCTTTAGCATTAAAAGGCTATTTCCCAATGGAATTATTAGACACCTTAAATCAACCTAACACAAATTTACCATCACACACAGACATGAATAAAACAGTAGGTGTTGATATGACAACCGGTTCACTCGGACAAGGATTTTCAGCTGCTGTGGGTATGGCTACAGCTGCTCAAATCGATCATGCACCATTTAAAGTGTTTGCGATTATTGGTGACGGTGAATCTCAAGAAGGTCAAATTTGGGAAGC
>SBGC01000175.1 GCA_006226985.1 Bacillota bacterium
AGTCCTAAAAGGAGCATACCAAAAAATAAGAATATTGTTAGTTTCTTCATATTACTCTCCTGTCATACCAGTTCTTTCAATACCTTCAATAAATTTCTTTTGTGCGAAAATGTATAAAATGAGCAGTGGTAATACTGTAATGAACGTTGCTGCCATCTTATACGCTTCATTGAGTCTTAATTCACCTGACTGCCCTGGTATATTAGCAAGTCCAGCAAATTGATCATCAAACTGATTGAGACGCATAATAACGAGTGGGTTATTTGCGCGATAATAAATCGTTGCAGAATAAACATCATTCCAATTCCATACAAATGAGAATAAGAAAACTGTAAAGATAATGGGGATGACGAGTTTAATATAGATATGATAGAACACTTGGAAAGATGATGCTCCATCAATGCGTGCTGCTTCATCAAGGGATATTGGAATCATCTTGAAGAAGTTAAAGAATATTAAAATCAATATAGCAGAGTTAATGCCTTGTCCAAAGATTGCAAATGTTATTTGTGGCATTAAACTATTGAATAGTGTAGGTTTCACGATGTTACCAATGAAGTTATCACCTAAGAATTTATCAAATGGAATCCAGTATTTATCTTGGAATTCACTGATCATGATAATTCTTGGAATTGTCACCATGGGTAGTGGTACAACGAATGACACTAACACTAAAACAAAGAGTGTTTTCTTAAACTTAAACTCATAACGTGCGAATGCAAAACCTGTGAGTGCAGCAATAATCGTTTGAATGAGTGCTAAGAAACCAACGTTTTTCATTGACTTCCATAAATTACCACCGTCTTGGAAAATACCGAAGATTGCCCTAAATGGATTATCAGCAATCGTCATGAGCGATGGTGGTAACACACCTAGCACGCGGTTAGCAACCACAAAGTTAGAGAACTTAAGTGATTTAGGAATCCAGTCTACTTCAGGATTAAGCAAGTCAGATTGTGTTAAGAATGACATCGAAATCATGCGAAGAAGCGGATAGAGATAAACATAACTGATACCTATGAGTAATCCATAAACAAAGATTTTTCCGATAAGACCAGAGGTTGCTTTATGACCAAATAACTTTTTTCTAATTTTCGTTAGGTTGAGTTTCGCTGTCATGTTGCTTTACCTCCTTTTTCTTTGGGATAATGTTCTTCATTTTTGACCACGTATCAGTAAAATACTCTTTGATGGTTTGATTTTGCTTAAATTGCAGTTTTCTAAGTTTTTCAGCTTGTTTTTCTCTTCGCTCACGAATACCCATTTCGTATTCAACTTTATCACGATCTTTTAAGACAAAGAATGCAAGTCCAACAAGTGCAATAACAATGATTGAATACACTAAGACAATCGATGCTGAGAAGCCCATGCCTGTCGAGTAATTATCATTAATATTACCGACAATATAACCATAAATTGGATTTATTTCTAAAATAGCAATTTGAACAACGGAGTAAATAGCAACAACTAATGCTGTAGATTTCATATTTGGAATCGTAATCTTCCATAAAATCTGCCATGAGTTTGCACCATCAATTTGCGCTGCTTCATATAATTGTGAGTTAATTTTTTGTAAACCATTTAAGAATAAGACAATCGGAATACCTGTAAACCATAAAATGACTGCAAAGTTTGAGAAGATACCTGATAAGATATCTGCCAAGAATCTTGAATATTGCTCAACCATTCTAAAAATGATAATTGAGTCCGCCTGAATAATCGATGTTGAATTGGATTCGGTTAGTTGTGTTAAAACTGGACCTGATAAAACAACAACAGGGAAGAAATAAATCATTCTAAAGCCTGCTCTAAACTTGATGTTCGTATTGAGTAACATACTTAAGATGAACGCAACAATAATAATTGTTGGCACATAAGTAAGTTCAAGCACTAAGAAGTCAAGGACAAGTGGTGTGAAATCCGTATTTCTAAAAAATGCTGTCTCATAATTCGTCAATCCTATCCATGTATTTGTCCATCCTGTAATATCTGACACAACACTATTGAAACTTAGGAATATTGTGTAGAAAACAGGATATAAAACGAATAATGAGATACCAATTAACCATGGCAATAGGAAGAAATATGCTGAGCGGTTATGTGTCTTGATTGCGGATTTGTTCTTTTTTGTTTTCATGAAGTCCTCCTTAATTCAAGACCAAATAATCGAGTGCATCGACTGTTTGACCAAGGTATGTATATGAATCATCTGTGTAGTTTATGAGTAGACTAACACCATTACCGTATGTATTTAAAATAACGCCTGGAGCAATAACTTGACGGTCTGTCCATGGTGATCCAATAATATACTGATAAGCACCGTTCATATATGTGTACATATCAACGATTAGATCTTGATAAAGCGAGTATTCTGTTGAGTAAAAGTGAGATGAATTCGTTGAAATGAGCTCAAATGATGGATCATTTGTGAGCATAAATGATGGATATGTATGATAATCAAGCATACGTAACATATCACTTCGTGTATAGAATGAGAAATTGGAATATGTTGCATATATTTCCATCGATTCTGAAAGCACAAGTTGTAAGAAAGGTATCGTGTCTGTCTCAATTAGATGTTGCGAATTAAACATTGGTGCTTGTAAGAAGCGATCAACATTTGCCCATAAATACTGATTTGGATTAACAGCATTAATCTTTGTAAATTCAGAAATTCGAGATAATGTATCGAAATACATATCAATAACTTCGTCTTTATCTGTTTCACCCCTGCTGTAATCACTATAAAGTAGTGAACTAACGCCTTCATATGTATAAGACAATGCGTTTAAATGGTATGTTGAGAAGAAATTTTTAACCATCCATTCTCTTACCTTTTGAGGTGTTGCGAAGAAAATAACATCGAC
>SBGC01000016.1 GCA_006226985.1 Bacillota bacterium
AATACATGGTTGAAACATCATCATCGAGTCAAACTGCATTTATGAACCGTTTAATCAATATTAAACTGCGTCAGTATGCAGCAAATGTTAGAAGACTAAAAGCATTAAATCAAACAAAAGATATCGCTGAGCTGAAAGAAAAGACACTGGATGAACTTTATACATTCTTATCCACTAACTTTGGTGTTCCACCTAAAGCATTTGATTTTGAATATGTGTCAAATGATGAATATCATATCGAAAAAGATTTAAAACCTGTTGAGTTCTATCAGAAATATTTAGGAGATACACTCAAAGACTATGTATCAATTATTCACGCACCAACAAAAGATAAACCCTATCTTAAGACATATACTGTCCAATATTTAGGAAATGTCATTGGTGGTAGACAAATTAAATATTTAAATGTTGAAATCGATGATTTAAAAGCACTTGTTTTAAAACAGTTAACGAATCAAGAGCTTGTATGGTTTGGTTCAGATGTTGGCCGTTATGGTGATAGAGTCACAGGTATTTGGGATGATCATCAAGTTGATGAAGAAGCCATGTTAGGTATGAGTTTATTTATGTCAAAAGAAGATCAACTCGACTATAGCCAAGGAGCAATGAATCACGCCATGGTCATCACAGCTGTTAATCTTGATCAAGGTAAACCTAATCGTTGGAAAATTCAAAATTCCTGGGGTGATCAAGTCGGTAACAAAGGCTATTTCATGTGTTCAGATACATGGTTTGATAAGTATGTTTATCAAGCGGTTATTCATATTAAATATCTAACAGAAGTTCAAAAAGATGCATGGAAACAAGACCCCATCGAATTAAAACCATGGGATCCAATGGGATCACTTGCAAAATAGTAAAAATTAAAGGGCTATGCCCTTTTTTTTATGTCTTTATTTTGATATAATCATTGTGCCGGGACGTGGCGCAGCTTGGTAGCGCACTTGCATGGGGTGCAAGGGGTCGCAAGTTCAAATCTTGTCGTCCCGACCATTTAAAAGATTAGCGAGCAATCGCTTTTTTTTATGTCTAAAAAAAAACGAGCTTATTCGCTCGTTATTATTCGCCTACTAGTGAAACATAATCTGTTGTGAGTGTGATCGATAAATTACCATTTCTAACTCTAAGTTCATCTAAGAAAGCTTTTTGGTCGATAGAGTCTTTCATTTTAATAAAATAGGTTAATTCAAACATCGTTCCAAAATCTGTTGTTTTTACTTTTTGGAGTTGGAAATTTAAGGTATACTTTGCGAAAATATCTGAAAACACATTTGAATAATTGAGATTTTCAGGAATAACAATTTTAAGCTTAGCATGATTCGTACGATCTTTATCAAGTTTAAATAAGTTGATAACCATGAGGATTGCACCAATAAAAAGTGTAATAATGATTGCATATCCAACATAGCCTAAAGCAGAAGATAAACCGATACCAACGGATCCTAAGATGTATGTGATATCTCTTGAATCAGCAATTGCAGTTCTAAATCTAACAAGAGCAAATACTCCAGCTAAACTGAACGCTTGTGCAATGTTGTTGGAGACAAGCATAATAATCACAGATATAACAAGAGGTAATAAGAAGAGTGTCATACTAAATGAGTGGTCATAAACAGTTTTTTTGTGTGTGAAAATAAATACACCACTAAGAACTCCACCTAAAATAGTTGAAGTGATTAAAACATATAGGATATTTTCAAGTGTTAAAACACCCATATCGAGTAATAAAAAGTTAAGATTAGTAAAGAATATAGTCATCATTGTTTCCTCCTTCAAGATATTGTTGATAAGCTTTTCCATATTTGGAAAAACTTTGACTATAAAGTTCATATTCTGATAGCTTTCTTGCTAACCAGAACGGAAAGTTGTTGCTTGATTTTACTTCCATCAAGTAATGGTCTTTTGATGATATGATTTGATGTCCCTGATCGGAATCAAAATTAACATTCTTATTACGAAATTTCATATCATAATCAAAGGTTACTCTTAAATCATCAGATTCAGATATCATAGCAATTCTCTTATAGGATATAAATGCTCCAGGTTTTGCTTTATGTAATTTTAGGAAGTAATCGATTTCCTCAAAAACTTGTTGATCGAGATAGTTTATAAATGTAGGTCTAATACCAGTTTCAAGATAATTAACAGCAGATTCATATGTTAGAAAGACTCTGCGTTTATTGATTCTGCCCTCATATTTTTTCTTCATTTCAAGAAAAACTAAATCATCTTTTTCAAGTGGGAATTTATACGATCTTAGTCTCAATTTTTCTTTGTATGTAGGCTTAGAAATCGAATTTCTAATGATGTTAAAATCATGTGTATCAAAGTAAACGTTATAAATATGATAAGGCTTATTATCAATCGAATATTCATCAAAAATGAGGTGATTTTTCATGAATTCAACCATTTCATTTTTTTGCTGGGTAGTTATGATGTATTTACGTTCATAGCGATTAAAAATGGGCTTATTCATACATAACTCCTTTACAAGACTTTTACATAGATGAATCTATCATATTATAACACTATTTTTAAAAAAATCATATGCTATCTTCTTATTGATGAGTTATTCATATCACAAACAAATAAATGGTTATTTACGATTAGACATTTAATATAAAAAATGTTAAAATGATAATCGCGACAACATGTGCACCCGTAGCTCAGTTGGATGAGAGCATAACCCTCCGAAGGTTAAGGTCGCATGTTCAAATCATGTCGGGTGCACCATTAAATGGAGGAATACTCAAGTGGCTGAAGAGGCAGGCTTGGAAAGCTTGTAGGCTGTCAAAGGCGCAGGGGTTCAAATCCCCTTTCCTCCGCCA
>SBGC01000002.1 GCA_006226985.1 Bacillota bacterium
TATTCTCCAATCCATGTCTTAATCTTTTTCAAAAGTTCAGTCATTGGATAAATAACAACATCATCGTTGAGAAGTTTTGTTTCACGAATTCTTGTCTTGCCTTCTCTTTCATATTGTCGTTCTTCACCATTATAGTTTTTAATCGTAAAGAACCAATCACTCTCATCATTTTTAATATCTTTGATGAAAAGTTCTAAATCTTTTGTATCAAAGAGTTTTGCTTCTGAAGAAGGAATACTAATGTCAAGACCTTTTGATTCACCATAAATCCATCCAGTAACTCCTTCTTTATTTGTTCGATCAAAATAATTGATATCTTTTATGCCAAGATTTTTAGGTTCAAATTTCAAAATTTTATATCCTTGATAGGTTAGGATACCTTGATCTCCTTCATGATATTTGTACCATGCTTTTGGTTTAACTTTAAAGGATAATATTTTTCTTGTCTTGGTTTTAAAACGTACATAATAAGATTTGTCTGTAAATCCACGAACAGTATCGACGGTTTGTTGGAAGTTTTCTCCTAAAACCCTTGATTCTGTATAATTTCCTATCACAACCACAGCTGTTTGTTCAATAGGTGAGTTCTTTTGATTCACTTGATTTTTACGCATCACCAAAAAACCAATGAAACCAGCGATAAGACCAACAAAGATAAATACAATAGCAATAATTACAAACTCCATTTGATTTGCCTAACTTTCTTTTTGGAAGAGGAAAATAATATCTCCTGCTGTATAACGAAGTCGTTGATAATTATCTAATACTTCGTAAGTGTCTGTTGTTCCACCAAAGGTTAAGTATAAAATATTCTCTCCTGCATTTTGTCCAGGTACAATTGTCCATGTGCCATCAATGACATTTGTATATAAAGGATTATTGACCGTATAGCTTTCAGTAAATGTGCCATCTTCTCGAATAAGGATATAATGATTTTGAACGAGATTTTGACCATCGCTTCGACTATAGAAATTATATCTACCAACAATCGTCGCTGCACATTCCGTAGTCACACCCGCAGTATAGTTAATCTTTATCCGCATAAAATCTGCATAATAACGATCAGAACCAACAACAATTTCTGCAAGTACACCAATTTCATTTACTCCGTTGATAAGTTCAACTTCATAATAGATATATCCGTCTTCCGATGCGTAATATGGTCCTTCGATATATTGATCACCTTGATAAAGCGTATAAACTGCATCAAGGTGGTTTGCTGTGACACCAATCACAACTTTATTCTGTAAATAACAAGCCATCACATCGTTATGTGCAGTCCCTAAAGTGATTTCATCACCTTGAACATCCATCCACACTTGATCATCGACATTTTGATCATACTCAGATAAGAATGAAGCTTCTAGTGTTGGGAAATACTCATCTCCAATTGTGCCTTCTAGGAGTTTGTTATATTCTTCTTCAATGCGTTCATAATCGATGAGTGCAGACTCACCAATATAAAATATGTCATCATAAAGAAGTGCACCCTCATCTAAGATTGCTTGTGCATTAGCTCCTGATGAATAAGGATCAAACTCATAGACTCCTGGACTCGTATTAAAATGCACTTTTCGATTTGTCTGTCCTGGATAATTGGGGTCAGCAACATAAATGTCGTAACCTTGCATCTTATAAGCCATAATCGCATGGCCACTGATGATATCACCAGATTCGTTACGTGCGTAAATAGCCATGAGTTGTGGCTTATTAGTGACTACCATTGCATAACTAAAAGCGAAATAAATAAGTTGCTTATCATCTCCGGCAAATGATAAATAATCGTAAAAGTCTTCAGATGAAAAATCGAGTAGGTTTTGAATGACAGATGCGAAACGATACCCGAGATTGTCATCTTCCATAAATGCTTCGGTTGCTTCAAACCCAACATTATCAAAACGGTTGTAGAGAGCTGGTTCACCTTCACCTATTTTTTGTGTGTGATAATACCATGACATAGTTAAAACTTGTCCTGCGCAATGCCCTCCTGGAGCAAGAAATGATCCGTAATTTGTAAATTGCCAATCATCGACTCCTGGCATAAATCCGGTATCTACATATTGATTGGTAACATTGGTTAGTTTTAGTAATTCATCGATACTAATCTTTGATACAACAATACTAGAAAAATGGTTTGTATATAAAGTGATTTCAGTGGATGTCAGATTTTTCATAGGAATGCCTTCAAGACGATTAGTTTCTACATCATAATAGAACCCCATCGCAAATTCACCCTCTTCAATCTCAACAGGAATCGTTAGTGTCAAAGGTTCGTTAGAGAACGTGTGTCCATTATCTATATTGATCAGTGGGGTAATCGGTGTAAAGGTATCACCTAAGTCATGCGATTCAATGGTTTGTGTTGTTATTTCAAAAGGCGTTAGTTCATCATACGCTCCAAACGGAACGACCATCTCAAAACCAAAAATAGGAGAGCTTAACTCATCCACTGATAATACCGCTCCAGTGGATGGAACGTTTTGTTCAAGTTCTGCTACTGGATCCCCTAGATCTAATAGTGGGGGTTCAACAGATGGATCTTTAAGTAAACCCAAAATGACAAAAATAAGGATAAATCCCGCAAGTACACCTGCAGTGATATAGACATTTCTTCTAACGGAAAAGAATTTTTTGATATGTGGCCACGCTTTTTTTGCATAAAAAATTGCTCGATCGAGAAGATATAAAAAAGCCTTCTTAATGAATCGAGCAATTTTTTTAGTGCCATTCCACATTTTTTCACGATACAAAACCACTTTACTTCCTGTTTCTTCTCCACACTTAGGACACATTTTTTTCCATGCAGAGACTTC
>SBGC01000179.1 GCA_006226985.1 Bacillota bacterium
TATGTGTTAGACATGTTTCCTTATCCATCTGCACAAGGTCTTCATGTGGGACACATTGAAAACTATACAGCAACCGATATTATTTCACGCTTTAAACGTATGCAAGGCTATAACGTTCTTCATCCTATGGGATGGGATGCTTTTGGTCTGCCTGCAGAACAATATGCATTATCTACGGGTAAAGATCCAAGAAGCTTTACCTATCAAAATATTGAAAACTTTAAACGTCAAATTATTGAATCAGGAAAAGGAATTGACTGGGATAGAGAGCTTGCTACTGCAGATCCATACTATTTTAAATGGACACAATGGATTTTTAAGAAGATGTATGAACATGGCTTAGCTGTTTTAAAAGATGTTGAAGTGAACTGGTGTGAAGGCTTAGGAACTGTTTTAGCCAATGATGAAATCGAAATGGTTGATGGCAAAATGGTCTCTGAACGAGGTCAATATCCTGTTGTTAAAAAAGCGATGCGTCAATGGGTACTTCGCATTACAGCTTATGCAGATCGTCTACTTGAAGATTTAAATCAACTTGAATGGCCTGAAAACCTAAAAGAAATGCAAAGAAATTGGATTGGTAAATCCGATGGTGCGATGATGAAATTCAAAGTCGTTGATTCTAATGAATCTTTTGATGTGTTTACAACCCGTCCTGATACAATCTATGGAGCAACCTACTGTGTCTTAGCTCCTGAACATCCTTTAGTGCTTCATATTACATCTGAAGATGAATTAGCTTCTGTTAAAGAATATATTGAACAAACCAAACAAAAAAATGATATGGACCGCTCAATGGATAAAACGAAGACGGGTGTATTTACCGGTGCTTACGCGATTAATCCATTAAACCATAAGAAAATACCGATTTGGATTGCAGACTATGTGTTACCTCATTATGGTACAGGTGCGGTTATGGCTGTTCCTGCACATGATGAAAGAGACTTTGAGTTTGCTCAAATTCATGGTTTAGACATCGTTGAAGTTGTTCAAGGCGATGCAGATGGTGCATTTACAGGAGATGGCATTCACTTTAACTCAGGTATCATTGATGGTTTATATAACGAAGATGCTAAATCAAAGATTGTTGAATACTTAGAAAAAACAAACCAAGGGTTTAAACATTCAACGTATAAATTAAGAGATTGGGTATTTTCTCGTCAACGTTATTGGGGAGAACCATTCCCAGTGATCTACGATGAAGACCAAAATATTCATATCCTTGATGATGAAGATTTACCACTTGAATTACCTATTTTAAAAAACATTCGTCCATCAGGAACTGGTGAATCACCTTTAGCGAATGCGTTAGATTGGTTATATCTCGATTATAAAGGGATTAAAGGTAAACGAGATACAAACACTATGCCACAGTTAGCGGGTAGTTCATGGTATTTCATCGGTTATATTTTAAAAAATCATTTAGGGATGATTCCATTAAACACAAGTGAAGCTAAAGCATTACTTGATAAATGGTTACCTGTTGATTTATATATGGGTGGTACAGAACATGCTGTAGGTCATTTACTTTACTCACGTTTTTGGACAAAATTCTTACATGACATTGGATTACTTTCATGTCAAGAACCTTTTAAGAAGCTCTTTAATCAAGGGATGATTTTAGGTAGTGATAATACACGTATGAGTAAATCAAAAGGGAATGTCGTCAACCCTGATGATATCTTTGAATCTCATGGCGCAGACTCACTTCGTCTATATGAAATGTTTATGGGACCTCTTGAAGCTGAAAAGCCATGGTCAACTGAATCGTTAAATGGTGCGAAGAAGTTCTTAGACCGTGTATGGCGTATGTTTGAATTCCCTATTGAAAAAGATGAGGTAGAATCACTTCGTTTTAGTTATCATCAAACGATTAAAAAAGTGACTGAAGACTATGAAAAACTTGGATTTAATACAGCAATTAGTCAAATGATGATCTTCGTTAATGAAGTCTATAAAGAACAACGAATTTCTAAAGATCAAGCAAGAGGATTCTTGAAATTATTAAATCCGATTGCTCCTCATATCACTGAAGAATTAAATAAAGAAGTCTTAAAGTCACATGAAGAACTGATCTATAGTGATTGGCCAACATATGAAGAAGCATATTTAGTTTTAGATGAAGTTGAAATTGTCGTTCAAGTGAACGGTAAAGTTAGAGCGAAATTCAATGCGAAGACAGATATGGACCAAGAAGAACTTAAGAAAATTGCTTTAGAACAACAAAATGTGGCTAAACATTTGGAAGGATTAACCATTCGAAAGGTTGTTATGATTCCAAATAAATTAGTCAATATTGTCGCGAATTAAGATTTTAGCATCTCATAAAATTGAGGTGCTTTTTCATTTTTAGGGGTAAAATAAAAATAAACCAATAAAAGGTAGATGTTTTTTGTATATAAAGTGTAAGGGGAAAAGCTATGGATAAGATGGATCACATTATTGTAGAACTTAAGCAACGAAATTATGCATCATTTGACGAATTCTACAACTTGACAAAAAATCAAGTTTTTTATGCCATCGTTGCCATTGTTAAAGACCGAATGCTTGCTGAAGATATTATGCAAGATACCTATTTGAAGTTCCTAGAGAAAATCGAACAATATCAACTTGGATCGAATGTGTATGCTTATTTATCACAAATCGGTAGAAACTTAGCCATTAATCTCTACAATAAGCGTAAAAAAGAGATTCAAAGTGATGAAATGATTGAGTCAATTCCCGCTCAGGAAGAAAAAGTAGAAGATGATGAAGAAATCTTTAAGCTCCTAGACTACTTAGATCTTAAAGAAAGAGAAATCGTTGTCTTACATGTGATTAATGATCTCACCTTTAGAGAAATTGCTGAGATCACAAAAAAACCACTCGGAACTGTCTTATGGATTTACAATAAAGCAATTAAGAAATTAAAAGGAAAGGTAGGTGAACAATATGAATAAAAAAGACCTTGTCACATATATTAAAGAACAAGCACAAAAAGTTGAAGTAAGAAATCTTTCACAAGAGATTCTAAATAGAGCACAAAATCTTCCACAAGAAAAGATTATCTATAAAGAACCTAAGAGAAAATTCTATTTTAACCCTATTTTTCAATTAAGTTTAGTCACAACACTCGGTCTATTTATTATGATGTTTATCTTACAACCTATAGATCCTATCTATGCCTTTGAAGAACAAGACCAAGTTTTTGCTAACTCAGCGATTGCATCATTAGCATACTTAGACGCAAATATCGATGAACTTTCATCTGAAACGTCTGTTTCATTAAGCTCATATGTTGATGATGAACTTGATGATGTCATTTTATTTGCTGAATTAAGTGAACGCTTATTATCAAATTATGAAATTGTTAAAACAGAAACAGAAGGCGAATTCAAATATCAACTCAGTTTTCAAACAACCGATCTTCTAGAAGAAACTGAAAACTACATGATTCGATATAATGAAACAAAAGTATCTAAATATGCTTATACCTATCAAGGTGAAATAGAAATAGATGGTACATCTTATGCATTTACAAGTAACATTACGTTAGCTTTAGAAAATGAGTTCAACTTTGAAATCATTCATGATAATCATCTTATCGAAATGAATTATGCAACACGTGGTGATTCATATCTCTATCAATTTAATTATTATAAAGATCAAGTCTTAAATCAAAAGTTTGAAATGAAAGAACTTAAGATCAATCAACAAAAACATATCATGGTTGATTTTAAGACAACATCAAAAGGTATTTATACGTTCACATTAGAAGAAGTTAATCAGATGCGTTTACTCAAAGCACAATACCGTATTCAAAATGGTGACCTTGAAGATGGTGAGATCTTCATTACACCAAGTTCAAGTGAAGCTTATCAAATTGAAATTAGACCTCGTGGTATGGCACCAATCATCATTGAAAGAGGACGAAGACCCTTTATGCAAGACGATCATCGTCCAGGAAATGGAAGAATGTAGTATAAAAATAAAAAAATCCCAATAAAACGGGATTTTTATTTGTATATAGAGTGTAAAGAAACAAAAGGAGGATTTAAAAAATGAAAAATTTAAAATTAGCGTTTGTATTTCTATTCCTAGTAGGATTCGGGCTTATTGCATTCGGTTGTACGGATGTTTCAGCTGCTGAAGATGCGTATGTAACGATCGATATTAATCCATCCATTGAACTCATTGTCACACCAAAAGAAAAAGTGATTTATGCGAACCCACTCAATGAAGATGGTGAAATCTTATTACTTAACTTAGATTTAATCGGATTACAAGTATCAGAAGCCATTGAACTCATTTTAGATGAAGCGATTAACTTAGGTTTTATTGATCCAGATGCAGAAGAAACATTAGTTGAAATTAATACTATTTCAGTTAATGAACAAGTAAAAGAACAAATTCAAGCAAAAGTGAAGGAAAAAGTTAACGAAGGTTTCCAAAACAGAGCAATTGTTGGTAGAGCAGAAGATAAAGGCTTTACACCAGAATTCTTAGCAGAAGCTGAAACGTATGGTGTTACTCCAGGATTCTTAATGCTTGCTAAATCAGCTGTTGAATTTGATGATACGATCACACTAGAAGATGCGTTACTCATGACACAACAAGAATTAATGGCAATCGTTAGAGATGCTAGAGCAGAAAACCGTGAAATGAGACATCAACTTAGAGAAGATTTCCATGCAGCAAGAGAACTTATTTTTGAAGAATATCATCCTCAAATCTTAGAACTTCGTGAAGATATCGCTGAACTTGAAGCGTTAATCGAACTTGGTGAAGGCGATCTAGAAGCTTATCAAGCTGAATTAGATACAAAAGTTGCAGAACTCGAAGCATTAATTGCAGAATTAAGAGCAGAAATGGATGCACTTCGTGAAGAATTCCAAGCTCAAAATGAAGCGATTAAAGCACAAGAAATGATTCAACATCAAATGAGAATTCAAGAAAACCGTGACAAGATTGAAGCTTATCGTGCAGAAATGCAAGAAAGAATGCAAGAACGAAGAGAAGCGATTGAAGACTTCCAACAAAATGGAGGTTCTAATCGACCATAACCCCCTTATGGTTGTTAAAGAAAAAGACGAAAGTTTATCTTCCGTCTTTTTTGATTTTATGTATAAGTACAAGATAAGGTGGTTGATTGTTTTGATAGGGTAGATCGATTCTTAGTATTTTATAATCCAAAGGATTAAGTGTTTTGAAATATTCATTTAAAGCAAGCGATTCTTTGAAACCTTCAGCATGACCAGGGTAGATCATGATTTGGATGTAACCACCATCATTAATATGTGATAATACATGGTCTAATGCAAGAAGTGTTGAATTGGTTTTTGTTGTAATCTCTTTATTACCCTTAGGTAAATATCCCAGATTAAAGACAACATAATCAAATGTTGAAACATAATTTAAAATGTTTTCATGTGAATCTTTAATGAGTGTCACATTGGAGATGTTTTCTTTATCAAGCTTTTCTTTAGTTTGAAGGAGAGCTTCATCTTGAATATCAAATGCATACACATGTTTAGCTTTTTGTGCTAAATGAAGGGTATCAAATCCATTACCCATTGTCATATCAATGGCGATAGCATCTTTTTGAACATATGTATCCATCATTAAATGTGATAGATCATTTAACCATGTATTTTTCATATAAATCTCCTTGAAATAAACCAAGTTTTCTTAACTTCTTGTCAATTTCATTGGTGACCACAAACTTTTTCTTTGTCCAAACAGGTGCGATGAGCATTGATTGAGGTGCATCTCCAGTCAGTCTATGAATAATGATATCTTTACGAAGGATGAGTATTTGATCCACAGTGATATCCACATAATCTTCTAAGGATAGAAGTGTCCATGGATTTTTTTTATATTCATAA
Source organism: Bacillota bacterium (assembly GCA_006226985.1). Taxonomy (GTDB): domain Bacteria; phylum Bacillota_I; class Bacilli_A; order Acholeplasmatales; family Acholeplasmataceae; genus Peloplasma. The sequence continues at coordinate 5,865 of SBGC01000179.1, forward strand.
CCCATTTTTGTTTTTTCCATTAAGTGCAGCATATGGATTTTAATCCCTTGAACATCTAATGTATTGATATGTTTAACTGTTTCTAACATCATGTCTTTTGTTTCAAAGGGAAGTCCATTAATAATGTGGACAACAACCTCTAAATTTTTTTCTCTAAGTCGTTTAACAGCATCATCGAAACATGCTAAATCATGTGCTCGGTTAATCAGATCCGATGTTTTTTGGTGAATGGTCTGAAGACCTAATTCCACTTGAACAGGCATTCTTTCATTTAATTCACCTAAATAATCAACGACATCTTGAGGAAGTACATCTGGACGAGTAGCTATCGATAATAAAACAATCTTTGGGTCAAGGGTAATCGCTTCTTCATAAAGAGCTTTAAGTCTAGCTAAAGGAGCGTGTGTATTGGTATTTGCTTGAAAATAAACGATATAGTATCCATCTTCCCATTTTTGGTGCATCATCGCTTTTTGTTTTTCAAACTGTGTTTTAAGAGGTTCTAACTTATTTCCCGCAAAATCACCACTACCCATATACGAACAAAATGTACAACCGCCAGAAGCAACTGTACCATCAATATTTGGGCATGTAAAACCACCATTTAAGGCAATTTTAAACACTTTTTTCTGATATTTATAGTGGTAATAATGATTTAAGGTATTATAATGCTTTTCATGGTTCATCAAATTCATTTTATTTTCACCAAATACATTTTATCATAAAAGGATTATTATGTTATAATAATAGCCAAGGAGTTGACCGTATGTTTAAAAGGCTATTGACAAGTTTAACAAGACCTCCTCAGACTGCCATTTTTATCAAGGATTCGTGGTGGAGAATTATAGGATACATATTATTTGTACCTTTTTTACTTACATTACCTTTAATCCTTCGTTCATTTGTTACAAATGATATGTCAAATGAACGTTATCAAACCTTAATTGATACTATTTCTGAAGATTTTAGAAGTGATGGTATCGTGATTACTGATGGCATTTTATCTTCAACAGCATCCATATCTGCACCTTTTGATTATATGACACTTGTTGTGGGACGTGAGAATCTCGATCCAACACTCATTAATATCTTATTTGAAGAAACTGGTATTGTCATGGTGTTATCGAATGTTGAGTTATCACGAGTCTCTTATGAAGAACTCGAACTTCTTAATCACGATTTTTCATCTACCGATTTAAATGAGATTAAAACATTATCATTTGCTGTTAAACGATATATTGAATCACAAGATATTTTATTTATGACTGACTTTATGACAACATACTTTTTTGGATTATTTGATTATCTCTTTTATATTTTAATTTTATCGTTACTATCCATGATGTTTATGATGAAAGCGAATATTCCATTAAAGTTTAGATTTAAATTATCTGTCTATTTGACAACGATTGTTGTCGTTTTAGAAATGATTGGTCTACTCTTTAGTACAGACCTAGGCTTTTTAACATTCCTAGGTGGTTATATCTATCATTTATGGGCATATCGTTCCATAAAAATCATTGAAACAGGAGGAAAATAAGTGCAAAAAGATAAATTTCAATTATTTTTAGAGCAATCTAAGTTTACATCAGATGTTTTAAATCATGCAGCGCTTAAAAACCTTCTTATTGACATGAAGCATAAAAAATGGATTTTTGATATTGAACTTTCTGAAGTCATTGAACCAGAAGTTCTTTTACCATTTATTGAGCAAATTAAGACTTATTTTTTAGTACCTAAAGTTGTTTTAGGTATAGAGATCAAATTTACGTATAAAAGCCTTGAGACATTAAAGAATCACGTGACGAAATATTATGATTATGCTATTTTTGAACTTGCTAAGCAAAAAGCAAGTTACATGATTTTTAAAAACTTTAAGGCAAAACAAGATAATTTATCAGTTAAAATTCAAGTCGATCAAGATTCGCTCTATTTATCAACCTATCTTCCTGAGATCGAAGAAGCAATTAAGAAATTTGGATTTGAGATTAAGGTTTTACTTGAAGTGAGTGAATCACTTACGCCAACGTCTAAACTGATTGAATCAGCGATTGTTGATCAAGAAAAAGTGATGGAACAAAAAACACTTTACGTCAAAAAATCGATGAAAACACCGCAACAAACGAAAAAAACATTTTCTAAAAAGTCGAATGCACAAGCAGTATCGATTAAAGAAATTCCGCTTGATTC
>SBGC01000184.1 GCA_006226985.1 Bacillota bacterium
GATAATGTAAAATCAATGATTCTGAATTTTCCTGCAAAAGGCATCGCAGGTTTACTGCGTCTTTGTGAAAGAATGTCAAGTCGACTTCCTTTTCCACCGGCTAATATGAGAGCTAAAGTTTCCATACAATTACACTCCTATGATAATCTGATATATTTTTTCATAACTTAAAGCCATTTGTTTTAAACTAAAATCTTTTTTCATTGCTTGTCTAACGAGGTTTCTAAATGTTTTTTGATCATGATTATAAACATAAATCGCTTCAAACAATTTTTCCTTTAATTCGTATGCATCGTAATTTGCAAATGAGAATCCAGTGCCATCACCTGTGTAACGATTATAAGGTGTCACCGTATCTTTAAGTCCACCAGTTTCTCTGACAATAGGTAAGGTACCATATTTCATGGCAATCATCTGACCTAATCCACAAGGTTCAAATCGACTTGGCATCATAAACAAATCACTTGATGCGTATATTTTATGTGCCATTTCTTCATTAAATCCAATATAGTTTGCTACACGGTCTGGATACTTTCCAGTTAAGTATCTAAAATAGTCTTGATAGGAATCATTTCCAGATCCCATCAGTATAAATCTTGCATTACTAAATTCTATAACTTCTTCTAAAATGTTGGTCATTAAGTTGATACCTTTTTGAGTCGCAAGTCTTCCCACATAAGAAATCAAGGGTGCACTCAAATCAGAACTTAAATTAAAGTGATTCAACAAGTCTTCTTTGTTTTTTTGTTTACCAGATACGAAATTTCTTAAATTATAGTTTTCGGATATCATATGATCTATATTTGGATCAAAAACATCCTCATCAATTCCATTCAAAATACCGACAAAATCTTGATATCGTTTACCTAAGGAACCATCAAGTGAAAAACCATATTCTGATGTCATGACTTCATTTCGATATGTTGGACTGACAGTGTTTAACTTCGTAGCTCTTTCAATACCAGCTTTTAAGAAGTTTACACGGTCAAAATGGATATATGTATAATTGAAATAAGTATTAAAGAAACGACTGACGTAAGGATCAAAAGATCCTTGATACTCTAAATTGTGAATAGTAAGTAATGTATGAATGCTATAATATTGATCATCTTTATGACGATAGTGTTCATCAAGTAAATAAGGAATCATACCTGTTTGCCAATCATTTAAGTGAAGGATATGTGGATAAAAATCAAGTAAGTTCATGGATTCTAAAACAGCATATGAGAAGCATGTAAAACGTTCAGCATCATCATTGTAGCCATAGAGATTATCTCTCTCAAAATAATGCATATTTTGTAGAAAAATATATTCAATATTTTGGTAAACCATTTTATAGAAATGAACAATCGTTTCAATGCCACCCATATGTATGGTTTTTGAGCCTATAAGTTTCATTTGGCTATGATGTTTTTGAATTTGTTTATAATAAGGTGTAATAATTTTAACGTCATGACCGAGTTGAATTAATGACTTCGGCAAAAAAAATGCCATGTCAGCTAATCCCCCCGTTTTACTAAAGGGAAATGCCTCTGAACTAACAAATAGAATCTTCATGCACTCACATCCTTTCAAAACGTCTATGATTAATTTCATTATACCGTATGGAACCGTTTTTAGCAATGAAATCATCACCTAAAAAGTTGATATTAAAGACCTTTTATCATTGATAAAAATAGTTTTTATGATATACTATAACAAACAAAGTAGGTGATCAAATGACAAAAGAAAAATCTTGTGGAGCTGTCATTTTTAGAAAGCACCAAGATAAATATCAATATTGTCTTGTGCAACAACGCTTTGGTTTGCATTATGGTTTCCCTAAAGGTCATGTCGAGCATAATGAAAGTGAAATCATGACCGCATATCGTGAAGTTAAAGAAGAAACTGGATTAGACATCAAAATTTTTGGAAACGTCCGTGCCCAAACACGCTATTCTCCACGACCAGGTGTGATTAAAGATGTCATTTATTTTTTAGCAGAAGCTAAATCGAATATATTAAACAAACAAGAAGAGGAAATCGCAGAAGCTTTGTGGGTTGATGAAGAAGAAGTTTTAGACACACTAACACATGCTACTGACAAAAAGATTTTTAAAACAATATCTAGTAAGGCAAAATATGACTAATCTTAATCAAGATCTTATCAATTACTTAAAAGAACACATTATACCTTTATATCAAACTTTTGATGAGGCTCATCGTGAAGATCATGTGATAAAAGTCATTGGAGACGCTCTCGATATCGCTAAAGATTATGATGTCGATTTAAATATGGTTTACACCATTGCTTGTTTTCATGATGTAGGTATACAATTTGGCAGAGAAAATCACCATATCACTGGTGGTTTATTTTTATATGATGATTCCTATTTAAAATCAATATTTAGTGTGCATGAACGCATCATCATGAAAGAAGCTGTAGAAGATCACAGAGCATCAAATAATCAATATCCGAGATCAATATACGGTAAAATCATCGCAGAAGCAGATCGCCAAATTAGTTATGAAACGATATGTAAACGAACGATTCAGTTTGGATTTAAACATTATCCACACTTACCTATGGATGAAATGATTGATAGAGCAATTCTTCATATTAAAGAAAAATATGGTGAACAAGGTTATTTAAAACTCTGGTTGAAAACAAAAAGTAATCAAGAAGGCCTAAAAAAGATACATGATTTGCTCAAAGATGAAGAGAAAATGAAAGCGTTTTTAAAAGATATCTATTTTAAAGAAAAAAAGTGATGATAATCCTATATTATTGCTTTTTTTTATGTTACAATGTTAAT
>SBGC01000090.1 GCA_006226985.1 Bacillota bacterium
TAACTTATAATAATGATTTGATTTTTCAATAACACTTAAGAAACCTTCTTTGTCTTGATATTTAAATTTTATAATTTTTTTCATGTAAATTCCTCCATTAATCTTCATGTTGATTATAGCACATAGTTATGTATCTTACAGTTTATAGGATTAGCTTATTCAAATGACGTCGTAATATTTATGCATTATTTAACTTGAAGTATCATTTCATGTTAAAATACATTTAGTAAATATTTATAATGATAGGAGAATACAAGATGATTATTAAACCTTCCATTCGATCGAACTTTTTTACAAATTCACATCCTTTTGGATGTCGTCAAAATGTCTTAAATCAAATAAACGAAATTAAATCGCTACCTACTTTTGAAGGTCCTAAAAACGTATTAATCATTGGTGGTTCTTCTGGCTATGGTTTAGCCTCAAGAATTGCTTTAGCTTATGCTGCACATGCGAACACAGTTAATGTATCTTTTGAAAACGAGCCTAAAGGATCAAAAACAGGTTCAGCTGGCTGGTGGAACAACATTTATTTCCAAGAATTTGCTAAAGAAACAAACCATATACATAAAGATTTTGTGGGAGATGCTTTCAGTCCTGAAATGAAACAACAAGTTGTTGATTATGTCAAAAATAACTTAGGAAAACTAGATTTAGTCATTTACTCACTTGCATCAGGAGCTAGACTTAACTATCAAACAAATGAACTCATTCGCTCGCATATTAAAACTATTGGTGAAGATGCCATTGGTAAAACCATTGATATTATCAATATGAATGTAGAAAGTTTAACGGTAACTCCAGCAAATGAACAAGAAGTCCTTGATACTGTTTATGTCATGGGAGGAAGTGATTGGTATGATTGGATAACAGCACTCGATCAAGCCAATCTATTAAACAAACATGCAAAAACGATCTCTTATACATATATTGGTGGTCCAACCACTGAAAAGATATATCGTGGTGGCACATTAGGAAAAGCTAAAGAGGACTTAGAAAATCACGCTAAAAAGCTCAATCAACAGCTTAAAGAAAAATATGAGGGTGAAGCACTCATATCATCTTCAAAGGCAGTAACAACGAAAGCAAGCGTCTTTATCCCTCAAATGACGATCTACGTATCATGCTTATATGATGTGATGACAAGACATCATGTCCATGAGTCTATCGCAGAACACAAATATCGTCTATTTAAAGACATGGTTTATGGTGATAAACGAATTGTTGATGAACAAAAAAGAATTCGACTAGATCATCTTGAAATGGATCCAGAGATTCAAAAAGAGACGATTCATATGATGACAACACTATCGAATGAAGAAATTCTCGCTTTAGATGGAACTAAGATGTTTTTAAGAGATTTCTATCAAATCAATGGTTTTGAATTTGATGAAATTGACTATGAAAAAGATGTCGACATCCAAACATTATCAGAACTAAGAGCTAAGTAAACCAAACTTATAAACAATTAGTTAAGTAACGATGAAAGGAAAATACTCAATACATTATTGGATATAAAAGAAAACGTGAAAACAATATTTCAAGAAGATTTTAGTCATGACGGAAAACTTAATCAAAAAAACTGGAACATTCAAACAGGCACAAAATGGGCAAATAATGAGTCACAATGCTATGTCGATAGTGATAAAAACTTATATATTAAAGATGGAAAACTCCATCTTGTTGCTACACTTAATGAAAAAGATGAATGTAAATACCAATCTGCACGCATCAATACACGTAACAAAATAGAGTTTCAATATGGACGTTTAACGATACGTGCTAAAATGCCAAAAGGAAAAGGTGCGTGGCCAGCATTATGGTTGATGGGTAATACAGATAAAAACCCAGTCAAATGGCCTTTATGTGGTGAGATTGACCTTGTGGAATTTGCAGGAAATAGAATGGGTGTTATCACATGTGCTATTCATACAGAAAGTTATAATCATAAAATAAAGACTGATAAAGGCACAAAAATATCAGTGCCTGATGCATCCGATAAATTCCATGATTATACACTTGATTGGACGAAAGACTATTTATCATTTCAAATGGATGGTAAAGAATTTTTTAGAGTGAATAAAGGTACACATGATACTGTCAATGAATGGCCTTTTGATCAACCATATTATCTAATTATCAATCTTGCTGTTGGCGGTTGGTATGGCGGAAAAATTGAAGATAAGGATCTTCCTTATCATATGGAAATTGAGTCGGTTAAAATCGAACAGGAATAAATATGACATTATTTAAATGAATAAAGTATCCCGAAAATAGGATACTTTTTTTGTGTTTATGTAGTAAACGATTAAATTCTGTATCATGTTTCTTTCTTTTTTGGATTGCTGATTCCTAAAGTGAAGCATATTGCGATGAACGGAATCACACTAAAGAAAATTGCATGTCTTGCATAACTAGGTATCATGATCTCTTCTACTTGTCTCGAGTAGTGTTGAAGTAAACTCAATCGATTTTGATCAATAGCAATCAACTTTGAATCGCTTTCTCTATAGAACATATGGCTTGCTCCCATAGATTGCCATTGTTTATTATAAAAAGCATTTTGAGTCAGTACACGCCACTGGCTATCGACGATATCACCACGATAAAAGTAGAAATATCCGGTATCATAGATATCCTCAACAGTACCATTTAACCCTGTTTCCTCTACGATACTAAATAGGATACTTACAATCTTATTATCATATGACGCTAGAACGCTTCTACCATAATATTTGAGTTTTATGTAATCATTTATCCCTTGATTAAATACCTGATCTTGATATA
>SBGC01000115.1 GCA_006226985.1 Bacillota bacterium
AGTTTACCCTTCCGATTAAATCATCTTGCTAAGCAACATGACTTAACATCAACAAGTGGTTATTTTAGAGATCCTATCATTATGCCACAAATGATCGAGAAAGCGATGCTTGTTTCAGATTATAAGCATAAAAAAGAAGTCTATAGTCAATCGCAGAGCTTTAAGGGCATAGGAATGAGCTTTTTCCTCCATGGTTGTGGTTTCACTGGAAGTGGAGAAGCAGAACATATCCATGCAAAAGTTAGATTAGTTAAAGATATTCATGATGATGTTTATATTTATGTTGCTGCTGTTGACATGGGACAAGGTCTATTAACAACGCTTAAAAAAATCGTTGTTAATGTATTGGATATCGACGAAGATAAAGTCATTTATCAACCAGCAGATACGTACCATGCACCAGATTCAGGACCAACAGTTGCATCAAGAACAACGATGATTGTTGGTGGACTTCTTGCAAGAGCTGCGTTAAAACTAAAAAATACATGGAAAGACCATGAACCTATGGAAGTTTTTGAATCCTATGTTCAACCCGATTATATCAAGTGGAATGAAGAAGAACTTAAAGGCGATGCCTATCCAGCGTATTCATGGGGAGTTAATGTTGTTGAAGTTGAGGTTAATCCCTTAACCTATCAAGTCGACTTAAAACATATATGGAGCGTTTATGATATCGGTAAAGTCATTGATTTACGTATCGCTTTAGGACAAGCTGATGGTGGTATCGCTCAAGGCGTTGCGTATGGATACTTAGAAAAGATGGACATCATAGAAGGTAAGGTCATCCACAAGAATTTTACAGATTATATTATTCCAACAGCCTTAGATGTCTGTCAAACAGATACGTATTTCTTTGATAATCCTTATGCTCTTGGACCCTATGGAGCTAAAGGATTAGGTGAACTAACATTAGTAGGAGGAGCACCAGCTGTTGCTCTAGCCATTGAAATGGCGATTAAAAAACCTATCTTTAGCATACCAGCAACACCAGAAATGATAATGGAGTTGATACATGATGAAGATTAATTTTATACTCAATAAAAAACGAATAGAACTTGATCTAAATCCCTCATTAAGATTGCTGGATGTTTTAAGAGATGAATTAAAGCTTAAAGGAACGAAAGAGGGATGTGGAGAAGGCGAATGTGGAGCATGTGCTGTACTCCTCGATGGACATATCGCAAATAGTTGTCTTATTCCACTTGCTAACTTAAATCATCGTGAAGTGATGACGATTGAAGGTTTTAGTGAAACACTTCAATATCAAGTGCTTGAAGAGACGATGACTGAAGAAGGTGGATCGCAATGCGGGATATGTTCACCTGGTATGATCATTGCAGCTCAAAGTATATTATCAAAGAACCCACATCCAACTGAAGATGAAATCCGTCAAGGATTATCAGGTAATTTATGTCGATGCACTGGATATAACATGATTATTAAAGCTATTTTAAAAGCATCCATACGAGGTGAAGGCTTATGGTAGAACATGTTATTCCCAAAACCTTGCGTGAAGCTCTAGAAATTATCAATGATGGATCTTTCATGTTACTTGCTGGTGGAACAGATTTAATGATACAACATCGTTCATCAGCACATACACCACCACATTTCAATAAAAATGTATGTTATCTATCCAATCTCAAAGAACTGAAATATATAACCAAAGATACACATCATATTCACATAGGAGCTATGACAACATTTGAAGAAATCTTGTCATCCCCACTGATTCCTTTAATCTTTAAAGATGTCATTAGAGATATTGCATCACAGGGAATTAGACATTTAGCAACGCTTGCAGGTAATATTGCAAATGCATCCCCTGCGGGTGATTCACTCGTTTATCTTTATGCAATGGATGCATGGATTTGTATCGAAAGCCTTAAAGAACAACGTATATGTCCTATCACTGAAGTGATCATTGGTCCACGTAAAACAACCATTAAACCAAATGAAATCATTAAAGAAATTATGATTCCTGTCAAACAATATCATCACTGTCAATGGGTAAAAGTAGGTCCAAGAAAAGCAGATGCAATATCAAAAGTGTCTTTTGTTGGACTTGCTCAAATTGAAAATGAAATCCTTAAAGATTGTTCATTTGCATTTGGTGCAATCTATAAAACAGTGTTGTCAAAAAGAGATATTGATAAAACACTTATTGGACTACACACGAGTCAAATAAATCAAAAACTTGATGAATTTATCCATTTATATGAACCATGGATTCAACCTATTGATGATCTACGATCAAATAAGAACTATCGAAAACAAGTAGCAATTAATCTTTTAAGAGATTTCTTGCTTAAACTTCAAGGGAAGTGAAACTGTGAATAAACAAAACATGATGAACATGTCAAGAGGATTGGAGAAAGCATCGATTGTTTTTAAACATGCAAAAATCATCAATGTCTATAGTAAAGAAATCGAAGAAAAAGATATTGCGGTTCATAAAGGAATCATCATTGGAATTGGAAAGTATAATGGCATAAAGGAAATTGATTTGAAAGGAAGCTATGTAGCACCAGGGTTTATTGATGGGCATGTTCATATAGAATCTTCAATGTTAACACCATCAGGATTTGCTCGAGTCGTCGTCCCTAAAGGGACAACAACTGTTATCGCTGACCCCCATGAAATCGCTAATGTAAGCGGAATTAACGGAATTAAGTTTATGTTAAACGACAGTAAACGTCTTCCACTTAATGTTTATATGATGGTACCATCTTGTGTGCCTGCAACAAAAGAAGAACATAGTGGAGCAGTCATTACTGTTGACGATATTAAGAAATTAAAAAAACATCCACGTGTGATTGGTCTTGGTGAGGTCATGGATTACCCTTCAGTAATTGATGGAAATAGCGAAATATTTAAAAAGATAGATGCTATGAGAGATAAAAACATTGATGGACATGCTCCAGATATCATCGGTCATGATTTGAATGCATATGTCTTAGCTGGCATTGAAACAGATCATGAATGCACATTTAAAGAATCGATGATTGAACGTATTCGATTGGGTATGTATGTTCATTTGCGTGAAGGATCAGCAACGAGAAACACGACAAATCTATTAAAAGGACTTAAAAAAGAGTATCTATCGAGAACACTCTTTTGTACAGATGATAAACATACCGAAGATATCCATAAAGAAGGACACATTAATTATAATGTTAACCTAGCAATTCAATCAGGAATGGATCCGATCGATGCCATATCGATGGCAACGATTAATGCTGCAAACTGTTATCACTTAAAAGATGTTGGTGGGATTGCTCCAGGAAAGTTTGCAGACTTTATTGTGTTTAGTGATCTATCCAATATTCAGCCACATCTTGTGTATAAAAAAGGAAAACTCGTAGCAAAAAATGGAAAACCATTATTTGAAAACAAACAAACCATTTCTAAAGAAATACTTCATACCGTTCGTTTTAATGAGGATCAACTATCGTTTAATCTACCAATGAAAACAGAATATGCACATGTCATTGGATTAGTTAAGCAAAACATCATCACTGATCATCTCATTGAAAAAATTGATACATTAAACCATCAATTCATATTTAATCCGCATCATGACATTTTAAAACTAGCAGTTATTGAAAGACATCACAATACAAACGAAATGGCTGTTGGACTTGTTAAAGGATTTAACATTAAAGATGGAGCAATCGCCATGACGGTTGCTCATGACTCACATAATTTAATCATTGTAGGTACATCTGATGAAAATATGCGCATAGCTGCGAAAAAGATTAAAGATATCCAAGGCGGTATTGTTGTTGTCAAAGATCAAAAGGTTGATGATTACCTTCAACTTGAGATTTCTGGCATTATGACTGCACAACACGAAACAGAAGTTGAACACAAATTATCTAAAATGAAGAAAACAATAATTGATATGGGCTATCCCATTGACATGGGAGACCCCTTCATCGCATTAGCTTTTCTCGCATTACCTGTCATTCCTAAACTCAAACTTACAGATCGTGGTTTATTTGATGTTGATGCTTATCAAATCATCCCCGTTGAAGACTTCAAGAAGGAAAATCTATGAACCCATACATCACTGGACTAAAATGTACGAAGTGTCATCAAATATATAAAATAAATGAAGTTAAAACAACCTGTCCACATTGCCAAGATGAGGGTATTTTAGACGTCTTATACGATTATAAAACATTAAAAGAGTTTTTCAATAAACCCTATTTAGATACACTTCAAGATAAAACAATGTTTCGCTACAAATTACTTTTGCCTATTGATGATACCCATATATCTGAAATGTTAAGCATTGGAGGAACACCACTCTATTCATCAAATCATCTACATCATCTTTTAAAAATTAAACAACTCTATATTAAAGATGATGGTCAAAATCCAAGTGGATCACTTAAAGATCGAGCAAGTGCGATTGCAGTTCTTCGTGCCATAGAAGAAGGACATCACACTGTATCATGTAGCTCCACAGGAAACGCAGCCTCTTCGTTAGCTGCACAAGCTGCACGCATAGGACTAAAATCTTATATCTTTGTACCTAAAAGAGCACCTGTTGGGAAATTATCACAATTACTCATTTACGGGGCACATGTGATTTCTGTTGATGGCGATTATAACGAGACATATCATTTATCAAAATTAGCTATTGAACATTTTGGATGGTATAACCGCAATGCAGCTATCAACCCTTATTTGGTTGAGGGAAAGAAAACAGTTGCCTTAGAGATTGCTGAACAACTTCATTTTAATCCAACAGATTGGGTTATCGTTTCTGTAGGTGATGGATGTACGATTGCAGGTGTTTATAAAGGATTTTATGATTTAAAACAACTAGGATTAATTTCTAAGATCCCTAAATTATTAGGTGTTCAAAGTGACGGATGTAATCCACTTGTCAAAGCGTTTGAGTCTAATCAATCTTTAAAACCTGTGGAAGAAAATTCACTCGCAGATAGCATATCTGTAGGTGTTCCTAGAAATCCAATCAAAGCACTTTATGCGATAAAACATTCCGAAGGTTTCATGATAGATGTATCAGATGAGAAGATCTTAGAAGCTATGACACTCATGGGTAAACACGAAGGCATTTTTTCAGAACCTGCAGCAGCTGCAGCATTAGCAGGATTAATTAAAGCCATTGACTTAAAGATTATCAAACACGATCAATCAGTAACAATCATCAATACAGGCAATGGTCTAAAAGACCCGAAAAACGCCCAATTAGCGACTAAACCACCTCTTTTGATGAAACCCGATTTAAACGAACTCATTAAACATATCGAACAAAAAGGAGATCAATAATATGTCAAAAATTCCTTTTGGACCAACTTATGATGAAATGCTTCATCCCAATCTGATTGATCCAGAACTAAGAAAAAAAGTTCAGCTTGCAAAACATAATGAACTTGATGAACTTAATTTATTTAACATTACATGGAAAAATGAAAAACAAGAGGTCAATCATATTATCTTACCCAAAGAGATGACTGGTGTTGACGCAAACATTATCGTTTTAGTCGGTAAATATTTTCCATCAGGCTCACATAAAGTAGGGCCAGCATATTCAACATTAATCGAAGGTTGTGTCGATCACGATATCATCCCAGGCAAGCATACTATCTTAGGACCTTCAACTGGAAATTTTGGAATTGGCGTTTCATATATTTGTAATCTTATGAAACTAGATTCTATTGTCATCATGCCTGATAACATGAGTAAGGAAAGATATGATCGTATCTTAAAATACGGAGCTAAACTTGATTTAACACCTGGAACAGAATCCGATGTCATCTTAACCCTTGAACGGACTTATAAATTAAAAGAGAATCCTAATTATCGTAGTTTAGCTCAATTTGAATTACTTCCTAACTATAGATTCCATCGTCATGTCACAGGAAATAGTGCAATTGAAGTTGTTAAAAACATTGGAAATGGAAGAATTGCTTGTTTCGCATCTGCGCCAGGAAGTGCTGGAACACTTGCTGCTGGAGATCAAATTAAGCACGTTTTTCCTGAAGCGAAAATTGTTGCATTAGAACCTTATGAATGTTCAACTCTTATGAATGGTGGTAAAGGTCAACATCGTATTGAAGGTATCGGAGATAAGATGTGTACGCTCATTCATAATGTGTTAAATACAGATTTTATTTCACTTATTGAAGATGAAGATACGGTAAAAGGACTAAAAATCATCCATGATGCACCTCACATACTCGTAGAATACGGGGTTGACCCACATACTGCTAAACAAATGGTAGATATGTTTGGTGTATCAACAATATGTAATATCATTGGATCCATCAAAATGGCTAAGTATCTCAAATTAGGACCAGAAGATAATATCGTTACTGTTGCAACCGATGGCTATGATCGTTACAACAGTGTCATTGAAAACTTAAATCATCGTGTGTTAGAAACTGAAGATTTTGTTTTAAGACGTTGGTTTAAAGATATCTTTTTAAAGGCTGATACAGAACATATCATCGATACACGTGTTTCTTCTGAAAAAGAAAGATTATATAAACAAAAAGAACATGATTGGTTAAAATTCGGATATTCAAAAGCTTATCTTGATCAAATGAAATCAATGGATTTTTGGAATCACGAATATGATAAAGTTAACTATTACAACGAGAAAATCAAAGAACTTAGAGGAAAAAATATATGAACATCAAATTTGAAGATATTCTAAAAAAAGCACAAGATTATTTACCACACATGACATCATTTTTAAGAGATATGGTCAGAATTCCCAGTGAATCATGTCAAGAAAAAGATGTGATATTACGTATTAAAAAAGAAATGGAACATGTCGGATTTGATCGTATCACGATTGATCCCATGGGTAATCTTTTAGGCTACATCGGACATGGGAAACATTTAATAGCTATGGACGGTCATATTGATACAGTTGGTATAGGAGAGAAAAAAAACTGGACATTTGATCCTTATGAAGGCTATGAAAATGATCATGAAATCGGAGGCCGAGGAACAAGCGATCAAGAAGGTGGTATGGCAGCCATGGTTTATGCAGGTAAGATCATTAAAGATTTAAAACTTGAAGATGATTATACCTTATTAGTTACAGCAACCGTTCAAGAAGAAGATTGTGATGGTTTATGCTGGCAATACATCATTGAAGAAGACAAGATTAAACCAGAATTTGTTGTTATTACTGAACCAACTGCATGTCGTATTTACCGTGGACATCGAGGTAGAATGGAAATCAAAGTAGCAACACATGGTATAAGTTGTCATGGTAGTGCGCCAGAACGAGGAGATAATGCAATTTTTAAAATGGCACCTATTTTATTAGAACTTAAAGAGCTAAATGAAAAATTAGCATATGATGCTTTTTTAGGTAAAGGAACACTTACTGTAAGTGAAATATTTCATAGCTCACCCTCACGATGTGCAGTAGCTGATGGTTGTCATATTTCAGTTGATCGACGCCTAACTCATGGTGAAACATACCTTTCAGCCATTGAAGAAATAAAAAATCTTCCAAGTGTAAAAAAAGCGAATGCTACAGTCGAAATGTATACCTATGAAAGACCATCTTATACAGGTTTAATTTATCCAACAGATGCATTTTTTCCAACTTGGGTTATACCTTCCAATCATAAAGTCTGTCAAAGTGCTGTTTTAGCATACAACGGTTTATTCAAACAAGAACCTGTCGTAGATAAATGGACCTTTTCAACCAATGGTGTATCGATTATGGGTAGACATAACATACCGTGTATCGGATTTGGTCCAGGTCGTGAGGAAGAAGCTCACGCACCTAATGAAAAGACGTATAAAGATGAATTAGTTAAAGCATGTGCAATGTATGCAGCCATACCGAGCATGTATATAAAACATATTAAAGGAGAATAAATATGGAACCACTATTTAAAGGAAGACATTTCATTACACTAGAAGAATGGACGAAAGATGAAATCAATAAACTTCTAGAAGTTTCAAAAGAT
>SBGC01000068.1 GCA_006226985.1 Bacillota bacterium
TTATACTTGATAATTTAAAATTACAATGATATAATAATTGAGCGAAACTTACTATGACTTCATAGTCATGGCGGAAGGAGAAGAAAAAATGAAACCAGGAATTCACCCAAAATATACCGTTGCAAAAGTGAAGTGTTCTACATGTGGAGCTGAGCATGAAGTAGGAACAACAGCGAATCAAATTCGTATTGATACTTGCTCTAATTGCCACCCATTTTATACAGGACAACAAACATTCATTCAAGCTGCTGGACGTGTTGAAAAGTTCAATAAGCGTTATGGCTTAAACGAAAAGAAATAGCAACATCATAATAACGTGATTCCAATATCACGTTTTTTATTAAAAAATGAGAGAAAAGGGGATTTTTCTATGTATCATACGTACAAAAATGGATTTATCGAAGTTGTTTGTGGACCCATGTTTGCAGGAAAGACAGAAGAGTTAATTCGACGCATTAAAAGATTAGAATATGCAAAACAAAATGTTTTAGTATTTAAACCAAAAATTGATATTCGCTATGCTGAAAATGAAATAGTGTCCCACAATCTCTCAAAGAAACCATCGATTATCATCGAAAATAGTTCTGAGATTATCCCGTATATTAATGATAAGGTAGATGCTGTTGTTATTGATGAAGTACAATTTTTAGATTTCGATATCATTCACATAGCTGAAGATTTAGCTGATCGAGGAATTCGTGTTATTGTAGGTGGGTTAGACCGCGATTTTAGAGGTGAACCTTTTGGACCCATGCCCGATTTATTAGCAAGAGCTGAATTTGTTACTAAGCTTACGGCAATTTGTGTTAAGAGTGGCTTACCAGCGACACGTACTCAACGCATTATTAATGGGAAACCAGCTCACTACAATGATCCAACCATTTTAGTAGGAGCAAATGAATCATATGAACCAAGATCAAGACATTACCATGAAGTACCAGGAAAACCTAAAAAAATATAAATTTATGAGAGCTGCTATCAATGAAGCAAAAAAAGCAGCAATCAAGAATGAAGTTCCAGTTGGAGCTGTTGTTGTTTTTCAAGATAAGATTATCGCACGAGCTCATAACTTGCGCGAGTCAAAACAACTCATTGAAGCGCACGCTGAGTTTTTAGCGATGAAAAAAGCTGCTAAAAAAATCGGAAGTTGGCGATTGGAAGATTGTGATATATATGTTACAATGGAACCGTGCCCCATGTGTGCTGGAGCGATGATTCAATCACGTATTTCTCATCTTTATTATGCTGTTGATGATCCAAAAGCAGGCGTTGTAAATAGTATGATGAATATTTTTGAGTACCCATTTAATCATCATGTCAATGTTGAATCAGGTATTCTAGCAGATGAGAGTAGAGCATTAATTCAAGACTTTTTTAAAAAACTGAGAAAAAAGTAATAAATTCCCCATCAAGCATCATCATTCAATAGTAACTTGTGAACCTGGTCAGGTCTTGATTGAAGCAGCCATAAGCATGCTTACTATGTGGGTGATGATGCTTGATGGGGATTTTGTATGTTGTTTCAAGATTATCATTAGAAATGATATAATAACAAATGGAGGATATTTATATGAAACTAAACCCTAAAATTTATAATCAACTAACAAGCGAACCTTTTGAGGTTCAAGAAGTTAATGGAAAACGAGTTGAGTTCCATTACATGGACAATACACCGTATCTATTTCAATTTGCATCAAGAGGAAGATTTGCCATTTGGACATCTAATGGCATTGATTACAAAGTATTAATTGAAAGCAAATATCATGAAGCTCTAAGAGATTTTTATACTGAAGAAGTTAATCAAATTTGGTTATCATTCCTCAATAAAGTCTCAGGACTTAGTAAAAAAATGAATCTCATGTTTTTGATTCCAACTGTCGTTCTTTATATTATTGTAGGATTTGTTGCAACAATATACTTGCCTGGTGATATTTGGACAGTCTTGTTTGCTTTAATTATTTTGGTTGTTTTTAGCAATATCATTCAATCAAGATTAATCAACAAACGTGTAAGACTTGAAAACACATTAGCACAAGATCAAATAAGACAATTTATGGGAAATGATAAATTTAATCAACTTGTTGATGCACAAGAACAACACTATAAAGATTATTTCAAGTTTGATGAGGAAGCTGTTACAGCGGAAGCAGAACCTACGAATGATGAAAATATAGATGAAAGCGTGAAAGAACAAGATGGAAAATAAAGCAATTAATGCAATAAGAATGCTTGGTGTTGATGCAATTAATCTAGCAAATAGTGGACACCCAGGTATTGTTTTAGGTGCTGCTCCAATGGCATACACATTATTTACTAAGCACATCAATGTGAATATAAAACAACCTATGTGGGACAACAGAGATCGTTTTATTTTATCTGCTGGCCATGGATCTATGCTTTTATATGCAATCAATCATCTTTCAGGATACAAAATTAGCATTGCAGATTTAAAGAAATTTCGACAAATAGGTAAAACACCAGGTCATCCAGAATATGGTCACACGGAAGGTGTAGAAACAACAAGTGGCCCCCTTGGTCAAGGCATATCAAATGCAGTTGGAATGGCAATTGCTGAAACGCATTTAGCTGCTAGATTCAACAAAGAAGGATATCCTATTGTCGATCATTTTACGTATGTTATATGCGGAGATGGAGATTTGCAAGAGGGCGTTGCATTAGAATCTATGAGTTTAGCGGGTCATCTTGGATTAGGAAAATTAATCGTTTTATTTG
>SBGC01000169.1 GCA_006226985.1 Bacillota bacterium
TTAAACTTTTCCCAACTTGATTGTTTTTCAGATGACTCCATTTTTTCAAGTTGTTCATATAGTTTTCTTTCACTTGCTGAAATTGTCTTAGGAATCTTGATTTGGACTACAACTTGTTGATCACCTTTACGTTTTGACCTTACATTAGCAATCCCTTTTTCTCGCATTCTAAGAATCGTTCCATGTTCAATCCCTGCTGGAATTTTTAAATCGACATCACCATAGATTGTTGGAATTTCGATATTCGAACCAAGTATTGCCTGTGTAACAGTGATGGGAACTTCTAAGATGACATCATCATTTTGTCGTTTAAAGACTTTATGTGGTCTCACTCTAAAGTTAAGATATAAATCTCCTTGAGGTCCGCCTTTTGTTCCACCATTGCCATAACCAGCAACTTTTAAACTCATGTTGTTATCAACACCTGCTGGAATATTGACATCCACTGATTTGGTTGTTCTAACACGACCGCGTCCATTACATGTTTTACAACGATTTTTAATAATCTTTCCAGCACCACCACATTTTGGACATGCTTGTTGTGTACGCATAGCTCCAAACATTGTTCGCTGTTCAACATTTATAAAACCATCACCGTGGCATCGATCACACACTTCAACATCTTTTGAAGATTCTGCTCCTGAGCCATGGCATACATGACATTCATCTTCTATTTCTACTGAAACTGATTTTTTAGTACCTAATGCAGCTTCCATAAAGTCGATCGTTATTGATTTTTCAAGATCTTCACCACGTTGGGGGCCATTATAGTTTTGTCGCTCACGCTTTCCACCACCAAAAAACTGGCTAAAAATATCTCCAAATCCACCAAAATCACCGAATCCACCAAAGCCTTGACCATTACCAAATTGTGCACCTTGGTGTCCAAATTGGTCATATTGAGCACGTTTTTGTGGATCAGATAAGGTATCATATGCTTCTTGAACTTCTTTAAACTTCGCTTCTGCATTCGCTTCTGTAGAAACATCAGGATGGTATTTTTTTGCTAAATTTCGATAGGCTTTCTTTATGTCATCATCATTTGCTGATTTTGTTACGCCTAATACCTCATAATAATCTCTTTTGTCTGCCATAGCATCACCTCCATAGTTGATAAGGGGCAGTGCCCCTTAGTGCTTATTTTTCTTCAAATTCAGCATCAACGGTGTTGTTGCCATCTTTCTTGTCTTGTTCACCTTCAGGTGCTTTTTGTTCTTGTGCTTTTTGGTATGCTTTGACAGCAATATCTTGAGCATCTTTTTCAAGAGCTTCTTTTCGTGACTTGATTAAGTCGACATCAGAACCCTTAAGCGCTTCTTCAAGATCTTTGATAAGTCCTTCGAGTTTAGATTTTGTCGATGCATCGACTTCATCTTTAAGATCTGTCATCGCTTTATTGGTTTGGAAAATTAAGTTTGAAGATTCATTGCGTAAATCAGCTTCTTCACGTTTTTGTTTATCAGCTTCTGCTTGTTCTTCAGCTTCTTTAACCATTCTTTCGATTTCTTCTTTTGATAATGAACCATTACCAGTGATGGTAATCTTTTGTTCTTTATTTGTACCTAAGTCTTTTGCTTTAACAGATACGATACCATTGGCATCAATATCAAATGAAACCTCAATTTGAGGAACGCCACGACGTGCAGGTGGAATATCTCCTAATTGGAAACGACCTAATGTCTTATTATCTGCAGCCATTGATCTTTCACCTTGTAAAACATGAATGTCTACAGCAGGTTGGTTATCTGCAGCTGTTGAGAAAACTTGTGATTTTGATGTAGGAATGGTTGTGTTTCTTTCAATAAGTTTAGTGAATACACCACCAAGTGTTTCAATACCGAGTGAAAGCGGTGTAACATCAAGTAATAGAACATCTTTCACATCTCCTGCCAAAACGCCACCTTGAATAGCAGCACCCATTGCAACGACTTCATCTGGGTTAACACTCTTATTAGGTTCTTTATTTAATTCACGTTTCACCATTTCTTGAACTGCTGGCGTACGTGTTGATCCACCAACAAGAAGTACTTGGTCGATATCTTTAGCTGTCATTTTTGCGTCTGATAATGCTCTTCTAACAGGTCCTACACATCGTTCGACTAATCCTGCAGTTAATTCATTAAATTTAGCTCTTGTTAAGTTCATTTCTAAATGTAATGGACCTGCATTACCCATTGAAATAAAGGGTAGAGAAATCGTTGAAGACGTAACGCCTGATAATTCTTTCTTCGCTTTTTCAGCAGCATCTTTTAAACGTTGCATAGCCATCTTATCCTTAGATAAGTCAACTAGATTTTCTTTCTTAAATTCTGCAATTAGATAATTCATGATGATTTCATCAAAATCATCACCACCAAGATGATTATCACCTGATGTTGAAACAACTTCAAATGTACCATCAGCTAAATGCAAGATGGATACGTCAAATGTTCCACCACCAAGGTCAAACACTAACACAGTTTGTTCTTTATCAGTTTTATCAATACCGTATGCTAATGCTGCAGCTGTAGGTTCATTGATAATACGTTTAACATCTAAACCTGCAATTTTACCAGCATCTTTAGTTGCTTGTCTTTGAGCATCATTAAAATAAGCTGGAACTGTAATAACGGCTTGTGTAACGGTTGCTCCTAAATAGTCTTCAGCTGTTTTCTTTAAGTTTTGTAAAATCATTGCAGAAATTTCTTGTGGTGTATATTTCTTTCCTTGGATGTCTACACG
>SBGC01000118.1 GCA_006226985.1 Bacillota bacterium
GTATTACTTAATAAATATGTTGAGAAATTCCATTATGGATTATCTAAATTTATTATCAAGTTTCCTATCTTTGGACAACTTGTGCAAATGAATAATCAAGTACTCATTGCAAATGCATTATCGCAAATGATGGGTAGTAACATTAATTCACTACACGCACTTAAAGTGACGAAACAAGTAGTCACAAATGTTATTTATAAAGAATTATTAGGACATACAATAGATTATGTTGAAGATGGATTACCCTTCTCCAAAGCATTTGAAGAATCTGATTATATTGATCCCATTATGGCTAGAATGATAGCAACCGGTGAAAAATCAGGTGATATTCCCAAACTTATGGAAAATCTTGCAACATATTATAATGGGATTACAGAAATACGAGTTGAGCAGTTAAAGAATGCAATTCAACCATTTTTACTACTAATTGTCTATGCTTTAGTAGGTACAATGATCATGGCTTTAATGTTACCGATGCTTTCATTAGGCGGTCAAATCTAACGAAATCTTACGATTTTATTAAATCATTGAAAGATGTATTTCAAATAAAAAAAAGTATGATAAGATACAAGTAGAAACTAAAAAAAAGGAGAAATAAAAATGACTCAAACATTAAAAAGTAAAAAAGGTGTTACGTTAGTAGAATTACTAGCAGTTATCGTAATATTAGGAATTATTGCAGCTATCGCTGTTCCAGCTATTGGGGGATTAATTGATCGTCAAAGAGAAAATGCAGCTGATCAATCATATAACGGTGTTATTGCAGCAGCAGAATTATATGCGACAGAAAATGCTTTAGGAAGTTCAGATACATTTACATTAGCGGATGTTATTGCTGCTGAATTCCTTGATGCTAACCCATTTGATGCTGGTGCAGCTGCAGATATTTTATTTACTGTAGGTGCAGCTCAAACTGTTACGATTAGTTATACTGGAGCAATTGATCCATTCGCTTTTGAAATTGATGGCGTTGGAGTTCCACTACCTTAATCTTTAAGAAAAAAATCAAGGTTACTTGCTATTGCCTGTAACCTTCTTTTTTTAGAAGTTGACGACTTTAAGTCTACTTAAAGTTATAATGATAAGTAAGAGGTCATCATCATGGATGTTCTAATATCAATCTATATTTTCATCATAGGTATGCTCTTATCATCATTTTTTGGAGTTATAGCTATGCGTATTCCCAACAAAGAATCACTTATGGGAAGAAGCTATTGTCCAAAGTGTCATCATCAACTAAGATTCATTGATGTCTTACCTCTTGTAGGTTATTTCATCAACAAAGGAAGATGTAGAGACTGTAAAGAAACAATACCCATCATCTATTTAGTCATTGAAGTGATTGGTGGATTACTTTTCTTAGGTGCATATCTTTTATATGGATTTACTCTATCATTTGTGATTGCAGTTATATTAATCTCTGTGTTAATGATTGAATCTATTAGTGATTTTGAACAAATGATTGTTATTGATCGCATATGGATGATTGGAATCATACCACTGATTGTTATTCATATCATCCAAAAAAACATTCTTACGCATCTTTTATCTTCACTCATCTTGTTTGCAATACTTTATTCAATCTCTTACATAGGTTCTAAAGTATACAAGAAAGAAGCTTTAGGTGGTGGAGATGTTAAACTCTATATTTTTATTGGATTTGTTTTAACCTGGCAACAAGGCCTACTCTCTTTATTTCTAGCATCATTCTTTGGTTTAATCTTTGGTCTCATCTTTAAAAAACAAAACAAACTCATGCCACTTGTTCCATTTATTGCTCTTGGTGTGATGATCTCATTTGTTTTTGGTCATCAAATGATTGATTGGTATATAAATCTTCTTAGGATGTGATTGTTATGCTACAAAAAAGATCAAATATTAGTATTTATGTAACCGATGAAAAAATTGGGTTTTTTGAGTATGATGTAAAGAAGCTTAAGAATCCGAAATATGGCTATACCGATCTTGAAAAAGGAACTATCGTCGGTGGTTACATTAAAGAACCTGAAATATTTTATAAACGCTTAGCACTTTTACTCAAGCAACATAAGATCACTCCGGGTATTATTCGATATATCATTAATGACCAAACAGTACTTAAAAAAGAATTAACCATTGATAAACTTGAATTAGCCAAAACAAATATCGAAGATTATATTGAAAAACAAATGGGGAAAACCATTCACTTTCCATTTCAAAACCCAGTCTTCACACATTATGTTCGTCAAGATACAGATGCTTACCTCAAGGTACTCATCATTCTTTCTGATGGTGAAATGCTTCATGATTATCATGATGTTTTCGATCGCTTAAAAGCAAAAGAGATTATTCTTGACCTGCCTTCATTATCACTTTATAATACATACATTGCGAAAAAACAAAAAGATTACAAGAATTTAATGCTTGTATCGCTATATGATCGCACCATTACAATCAAAATAGTCGAAGACAATGTTCCAATTTTTTCAGTAACTGAAGAAGCAGAAGACTCTTCACAACAATATTTTGATGTTCTAGAAAATTATGTCGAACGTATCATAAATTATTATCGCTTCAACCTTAATAAAGGTGCAAAAAACATTGAAAATATTGTTTTTTATAATTTTTCCGAAGATATCACAAATAAAGTATTGAATGAAAAAATCGAACAAAAGTTTAAAGAACATATTTTTGATTTATGTGAGATTACAGAAATGGATGAAATGCTTAAAAAAGTGCC
>SBGC01000048.1 GCA_006226985.1 Bacillota bacterium
GTTAATCATATTGCAGATATTAAAGAAGATGTTGAATTTTGTTATTGTGAACCAACAAAAGATTTACCTGATGATGTTTACTACTCAGAAAAATGGGGAGTTGGACTCATTGATGATAAAGATTTACTAGGAAAAAACATTATTGAAGTATATTATGTTCATCCTAATTCACCATTTATGGAGATGTATGATAAAGGTGTTGGAACAATTGATTTAACACTAGGTCTTAATACGAGTATTATTCGTATAGCTTATGAAGATCAACCAACATCGCTTTCTAGATATGGCGCGATGAATATGGTTATTGATTTAGAAAACTCAAGTGATATTAGAGAACTTGAATATACAACACCTGGTGGTGGTATCAGAGGATCGATTATCACGACACTCTATTTAATTGGGCTCACCCTCTTGTTTGCTTTACCCATTGGGATAGGTGCAGCACTTTATTTAAATGAATATGCAAAGAAAAACAAATTTACATCACTTGTAAGGTCACTCATTGAAACACTCACAGGTGTACCATCGATTATTTATGGTTTAATGGGACTTGCTGTCTTCGTACCATTTATTGTCAATATTACAGATGCTACAGGTGGAAATATCATATCCGGAGCTATGACATTAGCCGTTATCTTAATGCCAGTCGTCATAAGAACAACAGAGGAATCACTTAAAGTCGTTCCTGATGATTATCGGTTTGCATCACTTGCACTAGGTGCGAGTAAGACACAAACAACCTTCAAGGTCGTATTACCCAATGCTATTCCTGGTATTTTAACTGCTACACTACTCGCTATTGGTAGAATCATTGGTGAAAGTGCTGCCTTAGTGTTTGCTATCGGAACATCAATTAAAGATGATATCACATTAACAGGACAGTCTACATCACTTGCAGTTCACATTTGGTCGATGATGTCAGATGAACCTGCAAATATTGCATTATCAACGACAATTGCATTAATTATTCTATTTATTGTTTTAATTCTTAATATATCAATCAAATTAATTTCCAAGAACTTTATGAAAAGGTATGGTGTAAAAGCATGATGAATTCACAAAATATTGTCTTCAATATTTCAAACTTAAATTTATTCTATGGTGAAACCCAAGCACTAAAAAATATAGAAATCCCCATCTACGAAAAAGAAGTTACAGCACTCATCGGACCATCGGGGTGTGGAAAGTCTACATTTCTAAGAACGCTTAATCGTATGAATGATTTAATTGATTCGTGTAAAATAGAAGGAGACATCTCTTATCACGACCAAAATATCTATGCATCATCGATGAATGTCTTTGGCCTAAGAAAAAAAGTAGGTATGGTATTTCAAAAGCCAAATCCTTTCCCAATGAGTATCTATGATAACATTACCTATGGACCAAAATGTCAAGGGGTAAAAAACAAAGAAGAATTGTATCAAATTGTCAAAACGTCACTTGAGCAAGCTGCATTATGGGATGAGGTAAAAGATCGTCTTAAAGAATCAGCATTATCTCTATCAGGCGGACAGCAACAAAGATTATGCATCGCACGAACGATTGCTATGAAGCCTGAAGTGATTCTAATGGATGAACCAACATCCGCACTAGACCCAGTAGCAACCGCTAAAATCGAAGATTTAATCATCGATTTAAAGAAAAATTATACGATCATTATAGTCACACACAACATGCAACAAGCTGCACGTATTAGTGATAAAACAGCATTTTTCCTTTTAGGAGAACTTATTGAGTACGGTGATACAGCAAAAGTATTCTCAACACCAAATCACAAAAAAACGGAAGAGTACATTACCGGAAGATTCGGTTAATGGTATAATAGAGGTAAATAAAAATGACACTTAGAGCATCATTAATGGCTTCAATTGAAGCCCTCAAAAAAGAAGTAGCACTTATGGCAGATTATGCACTTTCAAATTTAAAAGAGGGATTAAAATCATTTAAAACAAACGATTTTGATCTTGCAAAAGAAGTCATGAGAAAAGATGAAGAAGTCGACCGTTATGAAGAAGAAATCGCTAAACAAGCACTTAAAATTATCTGGAAAGAGCAGCCAGTAGCTAGCGACCTTCGACTTGTAACAGGTATCTTAAAACTGATTACAGATTTAGAGCGTATCGGGGATCATGCATCTGATATCGCTGAAATGACACTACATTTGGAAAACACGAGAAATCAAAGAGTTATGCCAATTAGTACACAAATGAGCGAAATCGTCGAAGAGATGGTTTTAATGAGCATTCGTGCACTTGTACAAGTCGATGATAATCTTGCAAAAAAAGTCATTTCTAGAGATGATGAAGTCGATGAACTTTTTCAAAAACTCATTTTGAAGATGACAAATGAACTTAAAAACGAAAAAATCGATCCCAATGAAGCCATCTATACACTCATGGTTGCTAAATATTTAGAACGTGTTGGTGATCATGCAGTCAACATTGCAGAATGGATTATCTTTATGGTGAGTGGAACACATAAAAATACATTATTATTTTAGGAGTGAAGCATGGCAACTATCTATTTTCTTGAAGATGATCAATCCATTGGATATATCATTGAAAAAACAATTGAACACGCAGGTCTAAAAGGTATCGGTTTTCAACGAATCGAAGATTTTATGCATGCATTAAAAAAACATATGCCAGACATGATTTTACTTGATATTATGCTACCTGATGGATCTGGTCTTGATGTATTAAAAAATATACGTTCATTTAATAAAGATGTACCTATTATGATGATATCAGCTCTTCAATCAGAAATGGATAAAGTCATTGCACTTGATTTAGGTGCAGACGATTACATGACAAAACCTTTTGGTGTTCTTGAAATGACGTCAAGAATTCAAGCAAGATTGAGAACGAAAGATATTCATCATCAAATAATTCAAGTAGGTAATGTCAGTATTGATGATCAAAAACATTCATGTACGATAGATAAAACGGATGTTTATTTAACTAACAAAGAATATAGTATTTTAAAACTTCTCATGAAAAATAAGAATAAAGTCATGCAAAAAGAAGTGATTTTTCAAAATGTTTGGGAAACAAACTTCATGGGAGAAACGCGAACTTTAGATATGCACATCAAATCTTTAAGACAAAAATTACTCGAAAATAATGCTGACATTGAAATACAAACCATACGATCAGTAGGATACCAAATCATATGAAAAAAACAGTTATAAAAAACAATATATTGCTTTTACTAGGCGTTTTTCTATTGTTTTTTGTGCTGTTTTTTTATGTCCTTTATTACTACGAAAAAAATCAACAAAAAGAGTATATGACCTATATTGTTGAAGATATGAAATTGGCATATGAGATGTATGATGGTGAATTAAATAGCTTTATCACAGACTATGATGATGATGAAAGACGCATCACCATTTTAGATGCTCAAGGTTTTGTTTTAGCGGATACACACGATGAAGTAGTAGGTACAGATAAGAGTTCCAGACCAGAAATAAAAGACATTGGTTCAGTATTTACAAGACGATCCAAAACAATTGATCGCGACTTAATCTATATTGCAACATATGTTGATGATGGCAACATCCTAAGAGTTTCTATATCACTTTCTCCAATACTTACTGTTTATGAAAATGTTATTCTTATCTTTTCTATTGGTGGGCTCGCTTTAATGGTTTTATACTATTTAGCATTACAAAAAATTAACAAAAACTTGTTAAATCCTTGGATACAGGTGAAAAACGGACTCATCGCACTAAATCAAGGGAAATATCAAATGATGTCACTGATTAGTCCCTATCCAGAAATCAATCAGATTATGCATGAAATGAACCAGATCAATCTTGAAACACAAAAAAATCTACACCAAATTACATCCTATCAGTTACAGCTAGATAAAATTCTTAATGAAATGAAACAAGGCGTCGTCCTCTTTAACCATAAAGAAGAAATTATATATTATAATGCGGATGCACAAAAACTCTTTGATTTGAATGAGCAATCCTTATTTATACCCAGCTATCAAATCATTAGAAGCCCACTCATTCATGAAGGATTAGATTTAGCGAATATAAAAGATCAGTCATCTTCGTTTGACATTGAACATAAAAATAGAACGATTGAATGCAAGATATTACCATTACAAAGCAAATACCAAGCTTCTACAACACCCACAGTATTATTACTACTCACTGATGTTAGTCAACAACGCTTGATGGAACAGATGAAAAAAGATTTTTTTGCACATGCTTCACATGAGTTAAAGAGCCCTTTAACAGCGATTAAAGGTCACGCTGAACTTATTATGCATGATATGGTAAAAGCAGATGAAGTGAAGAAGAGCACTCATCAAATTATTCAACAAACAGAAATGATGTCACTTCTTGTTGAAGATATGCTTATGCTTTCTCGACTTGAAAACTTAAAAGAGATTCCGGAAGAAACGTATCAGCTTGATATGATTCTAAAAGAAGTCATGACACAATTAAATCAATTAATAACTCAAAAAAAGATCAATATACATCTCGATATTGAAAAAGCAGAAATGAAATGTGATCAGCTGGATATACAAAAGTTATTTAAAAATATCATTGAAAATGCGGTTAAGTATAGTGAGCAAGAAAAGGATATTTGGGTTACTCTTAAGCAAGATAAAGAACGTATTGTATTCATCGTAAAAGACCAAGGAATTGGTATAAGTAGTGAACACCAACAACGTGTCTTCGAAAGATTTTACCGTGTAGATAAAGGTCGCCTAGATAATGGAACAGGGCTTGGTTTAGCCATTGTCAAGCATATCGTTATGAAGTATCATGGAGAGCTCAACTTGCAATCTAGCCTTGGTAAAGGAACTACAATCATTATAAAAATATAAAATAAAAAAACGATGAGTTTATCATCGTTTATTTTTTTAGTGGCAGGAGTAGCAGGATTCGAACCCGCACCGACGGTTTTGGAGACCGCTATGCTACCGTTGACACCATACTCCTAAGCGCATAAATAAGTATAACAAACAAAAAATTAAAATGCAATCCATAAAGAAAAAAAGATGGAAATTATTTTCCATCCTTTTCATTTTGATCAGGTTCTTTAAATATAGATTCTGCTGTAACAGTTCTTGTTTGAGATGTTGTATCGATTTTTTTAAATCTTCTTTTCTCCATAACTTTTTTGTGGAAGAATAAGAAATAAGTAATAACGATGATGACTAAAACATAAATGATAAGTGCTCTCCAAATATACCAATTATATCTATTTAAGTTAAACTGTTCAGTGGATAGACCAAACGTTGTTAATTCACTTTCAGATGGTGTAGGTTCACTAAAATTTGATCGGAGTTGATAATCCACTGGATCAATTTCAAAATCGAGAACTTTAATCAATCCTGGTGATTCACTCGTTATATTGTTAGCTGCAACAAATAAAGGAATTTCTAAATACTCATACGTTCCATTACTATTCTTATCACCAACAGAATATAAAACCTCAATTTTTGTTATGTGTGCGAAAACATCTTCTTCATCAGGAACTTTTAAATAATCCTTTGCATCATAGAGAGCTAAATAGGAAAGTGAAGCTGTTTGATCGGGATTATAGGTAACCGTAATTTCATCATATAAATTTTCACTGTTTCCAGGTTTATAGGTTTCTCTATCTAAGGTAACATTAATTTGCAGTGATGGATCATCAATCACATTGTTTTCCTCATCTTTGACTGAAAACTCATAAATATAAATTAAAAATCCATCGACTTTTTCATCACCAAAAGTTTTACCAATAGCATATATACCCATTTTGAACGTTACATCGGGATGATCACCTTCATCAACGTAATAAAATGGATCACTTTGAATGTAATCTAAATACTCTAATGTACTAAGTCCTTTTAAATACTCTGGCAAATTGGACTCCTCACCAACCATATTTTCTTTAATAAAAGCGGTATATCCGTTAGATGCTCCTGTCAACATGACAAAGAAAGAAGCTAACAAGACAAATATCAAATAAATAAAACGGCCAACCCACTTCAACATAATCATCACACCTTTCCTAAATAGAATACTAGAATTCTAAAGAATTCACAATCAAAAATAAAAATTTACATAATTTCACTTTACAAAAACCCAATTTATTGTATAATAGTAATTGCGCTATGACTTGGCGGCCGTGGCGAAGCGGTAAACGCATCGGATTGTGGCTCCGACACTGGAGGGTTCAACTCCCTTCGGCCGCCCCAAATAGCAGACAGGCCCATAGCCAAGGGGTAAGGCAAGGGACTTTGACTCCCTCATCGTTGGTTCAAATCCAGCTGGGCCTGCCATTACTTACTACAGGATAACTATCCTGTTTTTTTATTTTTCATAGCACAAAATCATATGCTAATGTTATAATGATTTTAGCATTTAGGGCTATAGCCAAGCGGTAAGGCAGAAGGCTCTGACCCTTCGATCGTTGGTTCGAATCCAGCTAGCCCTGCCATATATCTTTAAATAAAAAGTCTATTAAAAAAGTAATCATCTATCCATCCTTATATTATAGGTTAGGAGGATTATTCACTATGAAAAAATGGACTTTTTTTGTTTTACTTATTGCCATAGGATGTCTATGTTCTATGCACATGTTTGCAGCTCAACCTTTACCCATTGGTAAAAACTACTTATCATTAACAAACTTGGCTGTTCATGTAGATGATCGGTATACATCATCAATGGTAACACCAATTATTGTTGAAGTTGATACTGATTTTACACTTGTTCTATCCTATGGATTTATTGGTCAAAATGAACAAGCAATCGACCAAATATTACTTTATGTTGAAGATTCAACAGATTATTCAACAAGTGCTTATCATTTTGTAAATGATACAGCTAATGAACGTGTTTATGTAGAATTCGTTACACCAGCAAATGAAATAAGGTTACTTAATATCCCCATTAATATTCAAGATCACTATGGAGCTATACTTTATCAAGGTACATATCAAGCATTCTCTGGTTTTGAACCTTATATTAAGCAAACAGAGATGTTGTCTTATGAAGGTGTTTTAATGATTGATGCAGATCATATAAAAAGTGTTGAAGAAATTTTAACATTAATCTCTGCAAAAGACCCTGTAGGTAACCCATTACCAATTCAGATTATTGAAGATACTTACTCTCCATCGGATAAACAACCTGGACATTACCTCATATCACTAAGAACAACCTATAATGAAGTTTCTAAACACTATCGATTGAACATCTTCATATATGATATCACTGCACCAATGATGTCATTAAGAGAAGAAGTTATCATTCCATTAACAGAAAAAGTCGATATATCTGAGATTATGACATACATTGACATTAGTGATAATGTTGATACACTCACACATCAGGATATTGAGATTATAGAAGATACATATTCCAGTGCTCAACAAGTGGGTAATTAT
Source organism: Bacillota bacterium (assembly GCA_006226985.1). Classification (GTDB taxonomy): domain Bacteria; phylum Bacillota_I; class Bacilli_A; order Acholeplasmatales; family Acholeplasmataceae; genus Peloplasma. Next base: position 7,405 of record SBGC01000048.1, read on the forward strand.
CACCTTAAAGTTAGACTTTCAGATGTTTCTCAAAATATGTCAGAATTAAACATCCCCATTTTAATTGTAGATCGTAAAGCCCCTACAGCTGAGTACCCCTTTAATATTTTCATCTATAATACCGATTTACCACTATCTAATCAAGAAATACTCGATAAATTTATCATTATTGATGATGTTGACGGCACAAATGTTACAAAAACATGGACGATTAATCACTATCAACAGACAGTTGTACCAGGTGTTTATCATATGCAATTAACAACAAAAGACTTATCAAATAACCAATCACAACATAGTATCTACATACATGTTGTTGATAATGAAGCACCTGATTTTAGTCAAGATGAACTCATTTTATCTGTAGCTTCGCATGAATCCATGACAAACGAAGATATTATTTCATGGTTCCAAAATCATGCGAGCCAATTAGGACTAAATA